>NZ_JBFTIK010000032.1:0-28103 GCF_056394725.1 Arthrobacter sp. 10N418 | reverse complement strand
CCTGCCGCACCCCCTACTGCGACGCCCCCATCCGCCACCTGGACCACATCATCCCCTGGCACAACAACGGCCCCACCACCCACACCAACGGCCAAGGACTCTGCGAAGCCTGCAACCACACCAAAGAAACCCCCGGATGGAGCAACAGACCGGCAATCAATCCGGGTGCCACCGGCAGCACCAGACACACCGTCCAGATCAAAACCCCCACCGGCCACGCCTACCACTCCACCGCACCACCCCTCCCGGGAACACCCGTGGGCCGAGCACACTCACCCGGCATGAACGTGACTGACCCGCCCTCTCGAACGACCGACCTAACGCAGCAAGACAACCGCCACCGGCGCGCGCTTCGGCACCACGCCAAAACCGTCAAACGCGCCCGGACCCGCGTTCCGGCAGCGGCTTGAGTCCCACACCACGTTCCGGGTACGTAAAAGACCACCCGCCGATCCGTAGATCTGCGGGCGGTCTTGGAATGCGGCGGCGGCAGGTCCCGTGGAGTACCTGGCTGGGCAGTATCTGGCCCAGGGAATATCTGGCCCAGGGAATCAGGCCCAGGGAATCAGGCCTTTGGCGACTCCGTCACCAACCGCCGCGCGTCGGCGTATGTCCTTTTCGGGCATCGTCGGGCATTGTCATTTCGGCCCGCAGGCCCAGGAGTCGGATCGGACGGCCCGGTTCGATTCCGGCTGCGAGGTCCAAGGCGCCCGCGAGGATTTCGTTCGGGTCGAATGTCTCGGGAATCCTTCTCGCGTGGGTCTTGGTGACGAACGGCGCGTACCGAACCTTGAGGGTCAGCCCAACCACGGGCCGTCCTTCAGCCACAACATCCTCCAGGACACGCGCTGTCAGCTCCCTCACGGCGTCGTCCACTTGGGCGGGCTCAGTCAGGTCCCGCTGGAAGGTGGTCTCCCGGCTATGCCCGCGGGCAACCCACGGCGTGTCATCCACAACGCTGGCACCGTCCCCGCGTCCGAGCTCCGCGTACCAAGGACCCATTTTGGGGCCGAACTCCGGGACCAGGTCTTGGGGCTCGGACGCAGCGAGCTCGGCAACTGTGTTGATGCCGAGTTTGGCCAGCCGGCCCGACACTTTGGTTCCGACGCCCCACAGGTCCTTGGTGGGCCGGCTGCCCATGACGTCGAGCCAGTTCCCGGAAGTGAGACGGAAGACGCCGGCCGGTTTGCCGAAACCGGTGGCGACCTTGGCTCGGACCAGGGTGTCGCCGAGGCCCACGCTGCAATGCAGCTGCGTTCGCTCCAGGACAGCGGCCTGCACCTGCCGGGCGTAGGCTTCCGGATTTTCCGTCTCAATACCCACAAAGGCTTCATCCCAACCCAGCACCTGCACGGTGGCGCCAGGCTGCGCGCGCAGGGTAGCCATCACCGTTTCAGACGCCGCGAGGTAAGCCTCCTGATCGACGGGCAGGATCACAGCGTCGGGCGCTTTCCGGGCCGCAATTCGTAAGGGCATTCCGGAACCCACGCCGAAAGCCCTGGCTTCGTACGATGCGGTCGACACCACAGCTCGTTCCGTTGGGTCGCCCCGACCGCCGACAATGATCGGTTTGCCCGCAAGCTCCGGCCGCCGGAGCACTTCGACCGCCGCGATGAACTGGTCGAGATCGACGTGCAGCACCCACGGGATTCCACTCACGCCACCAGTCTGCCCTAAACATCCCTGGCAAGCATCCGCTCTCCACCGAGCTTGGTCGCACAGCCTGCGGCCTCCTGACCTTGCCGGGGCCACCATCGCACCACTCAGGGTTCACCAAACGCCACAGGCCAGAGTGGGACGGCGTCCGGCCGGCAGTGGGAGGCACCGCACCCGCCAGGTAGTTTCATTAGGGGAAAAACGTTCCGGAGATGGTTGAACTGGGGACGCCCCCGTATGGCCCAACATTGCCCGTGCGTGCAGTAGGGCAGACAATGCCGACAGGAGGGAAAATGCCGGACGGACCCCAAGACGAAAAACGAGCCGCCGATCTCGTTGTCGTCCCCGACGTTGTTGGGGAGCACTTCCTCCATTCGCGGGAAATAGCGCAAACGGCCGGCCTGACTCTCGCGAATCCTGATCCGGATGGGCCGCCAATCAGCTCGATCGCATGGCCCAGGAATCCGATCATCCAGAGCCAGTCACCAGCGCCAGGTAGCGTTTCGTTCCGGAACGACTCCCTTCGAATATGGCTGCGCTCGGAGCTCGAACCCGGCATGGTCCGGAAGCTCGAAACTCCGCCGCCGACGATTGACGGATACCACGCGACGCCGGAAGGCCCGGTTCAAACCGTCGAGCTCAGCAGCGACAGCTCGCCGGAGGAATCGGCCGCCTGACGGTTGGCAGCTCAGCTTGGGCATGGAATAACCCACCCATCCACCGGTAGGGCGCGGTAGGGCGCCGGGTGAGCGCCGGCAGGCCGCCGTCGATCACCTCGGCAGGAGGCCGCCGCTACTGCGGCAAAAGTGCGGTAAAACTGCCGCATTCCTAAGGGTCGCAGGCCTCGAACCCGTCATACGGTGTGTCCACGGCCTTCCGCCTCGCCACAACGGAGCGAACCCCGGACGAGGGTAGGCGGCAGGCCGGTTCCGGGCTCAGCCGGAGTGTGTCGAACAAAGGAATAGCCAGTGACGTTGGAGCCGTCTTCCACGCCAGAACGCGATGCGGGCCACCAACCGGAGGGTCCGGAATCCGCCGCGGCGCGTCCCGTACATGGTGCGGGAATCCGCCGGCAAGTCTCCGACATCATCGCTGCCGTGCTCTCGGACACGTCTCCGGATCAGGCCCAGGTCCGGGATCAGCTTCGCAAGCACCTCGCTGAACATCCCGATAATCCGGAGAGGGCGCTGGTCGACCACCTGACGGAGCTTCAGGCCCGGGCATGGCTCTCTCGCGAGGATGCGGACGCGCATGCGGACGCGGACGCGGGACACCCGTCCACCGGTCCGGGCTCACCGCGGCCGGCAGGAACGTCGACGGGTGAGGGCCACGACGCACGCTCGCGGATCGAAGCGGTACTCCAGGGCCGGCTGCTCGTGACAGCCTTTCAGCCGATCCAAGACCTCTCCACCGGCGCTGTCGTCGGGGCCGGGGCGCTGACGCGCTTTGTCACGGACGGGCACTCCGCGGACCACTGGTTCGCCGAAGCCGCACATGCGAGCCTCGGCAGCGATCTTGAGTTCGCGGCCATGGAATCCGCGCTCGCCGCTGCCGAGAACCTTCCGGCGCACCTCTACGTCACGCTTAAGTTGTCACCGCCCACCTGTTTGGATCCGCTCCTGGCCGACCTGGTGCTGCAATCCGGGTTATCCCCGAGCCGCGTCGTCCTCGAACTCACCGACCCGCCGACCGCCGAGCAGGCCGACGCCCTTCTCGGGCCGCTGATTCCGCTTCGCAATCAGGGCGTCCGGCTCGCTGTCGGGCACTCCGGCTCCTACCCCGGCTCCGTCCGCCATATCAACCTTCTTCGGCCCGACATCATCAAGCTCGACCGCAACCTCATCGAAGGCATCAACACGAACTCCCTACGGCACACCGTCTGTGAATCCCTGACATGGATCGCAGACCAGATCGGCGCGCTCATCATTGCGGAAGGCATCGAAACCGGGGCGGAGCTTGCTACTCTCCGGGCGCTTGGCATCCGGACGGGCCAAGGCTATTTCCTCGGCCGGCCCACCACCCTCCCGGAGGACTGGGGCGCATGGGAAGGCCAGACCGGCAAGATCACTTCGCTGGGGAATCCCGACGGCGGCTCGGGCTCCCGGTCCTGACACAGCCCGGGCGGCAGAGGCACGCATACGCCCGGTCCGCTGCAGCAAATCACCCCGCCGAGCGCAGCTACCCTTCAACCCGCGCGCCCCGCGGGGGCGCGCGCAACGGCTACGCTTCAGCCCGCGCGGGGCCCGGCTCGCGGCCCGACAGGGACTGCACCGTCTGCTCGATACCCACCGCCTCGCGTTCGACCTCCTCCATGTAAAGCCTGCCGGCAGTGATGAGGTTGTCCTCCACGTCGAAGAGAGTGACCCCGCGGAGGCCGAATGGCTGCCCGTCAGCACGGTTGCCGGACCAGGTCCATTCGCTCCAGGTCGTGTTCCCGGCCTCGGCGGAACGGACCAACTCTGCATGGAAATCAGGAACTCCGGCGAACATCGCAGCCCAGTTGGCGTGCATCTGTGCCCTGCCGACAAAGGCCCTGGCAGGGTGGGCTGGCTGCTCGCTGCGGTAATCCTTGTGGAACAGTGCCGCTGCGGCTTCAAGGTCATGTGCGTTCATTGCCGCCGCCAACCGATCAATAACTTCGCTCATCATCATCGCCCCATTCCGGCCCGGGCAAGGGCGGGGCAGGTATGTGAAGCCCGCGCCCTCCGACGCCGTTCCGCACCCAAGCGGGACCGGCAGTCCAATGATGGACCCGCAGAACAGCCGAGCACCAGTGCAGTCGTGGTGCCGTTGCCCGGCGGGGCATGAGGCCCTGGCGCCCACCCGCTTCCCGGGCCATCCTGAACCCAAGGGCGCCCTCCGTTCCTCTGTGGCGCCGGGGAGGCCAGCAATGTCCGCAATCCATGTGCGTCCAGCGCCTGACGGCCCATCCGGCTTTGTCCTGAAGACCCTGCTTGTGTGCGGAATCCTGTCATCGGCGCTCTGGCCGGTGGCGAGCGAGGTGCTCGCCGCGGTGCTGTATAGGGGCTACAGCCCGTTCGACCAGGCCGTGAGCGAACTGACATCGATCGGCGCTCCGACCAGGGGCCCTCTCATCGTGGAAGGCTTCATCTATGAAGCGCTGGTCATCGCGTTCGGTATCGGGGTGTGGCGGTCTGCCCAAAAAAAGAAAGCGCTGCGCGTGACCGGCGCACTCCTCGTCGCATACGGCGCGGTGGGTCCCCTGTGGTTGCCGTTCCCGATGACGGCCCGTGAGGACATCAAGCCCGCGGCCGCCATGGCCTTGACCGACGCCATGCACATCACCCTCGGTGCCATGGATGCGCTGCTTTACCTTGCGATCCTGGGATTCGGCGCAGCGGCCTTCGGCAGGCGGTTTCGGCTCTACTCGATCCTGACAATCGCCGTCGTCCTCGGCTTTGGCGCATGGACAAATTCCTACATCCCTGCGGTTGCCGCGGGCGTACCCACGCCCGGGCTGGGTGTGGTGGAACGCATCATGCTGAGTGCGTTCCTGGTCTGGGTCGTGGTGCTGGCAGGAATCCTGCTGCGCCGGAGTTCCGAGTATTCCGGCGCCGCGCCCACGGCGCCGCGCCCACGGCGCCGCGTCCACGGCGCCGTTTCCGCGGCGCCGGTCCGGCCGGCGTCGGACAGGCCGGCGTCGGACAAGCCCTTTCCCTGAAGACTGAAAAAGGGTACCTTCACGGCGCGTCCGTTCCTACAATTAAGTGTCGGTTCAGCGGTATTCACGCCGCACAGAGCCACGGATAAGGGAGGACCATCATGGGTTGGGGTGACAGGATCCACAACACTGCCGAGAAACTTCATGGCAGAGGCAAGGAAGCAGCCGGCCGGGCCACCGGCAATGATCGGCTCAAGGCCGAGGGCAAGGCACGCCACTTCCGGGCCGATTTGAAGCAAGCCGGCGCCAAGATCAGGGACTCATTCAGAAGGCACTGATCCTCGTACCGAATCTTCGTAGCGAAAACCAGGGTGCGGCCCGTCGGGCCGCACCCTCCCGTATGACCCCAGGGGCTGTTACTCCGGAGGCCCTGACGCCGGCCCTGCACGCCAGGGCGTGAGCCTGGGCAGCCAGCGCGGTACGTTTTCGCGGTAGATCTCATACTCAGGACCGAACTTACGAGCCAGGCTGGGCTCCTCATGAAGCAGGACAAATGCAACGACCGGGACGGCACCCGCGGCGGCAAGACCAAAAAGCCTCGGCTGCCCAAGCACGAGGCCCTGTCCGGTGATCGCAGCGGCGAGGGCACAATAGATGGGGTTCCGCACGAAGCCGTACCAGCCGCCGACCACCAAATGCTTCGTCTGCGCAAAGGGCGCCGGGGTACCCAGTCCCTCGACGGCGAACCGCACAAAGGAGCTTGCGATCACTGCGGCGCCCGTGCCGATGAGCACGACGCCGGCGCATTGCGCGGGCAGTCCGCCCGGCACCGGCCGCCTCACGTTCCAGCGCGTCAACATCCATGGAACGAGACCGGCCGCCGTCGCCGGTGCCACGGCGGACACCGCCGTGCCAATGGCCGCGCGTCTCTTCTCACGCGCTGATTCGCCGGATGCTGCCATGCTGGTCATAGTGGACCTCCCGCGTGCGATACTTCCGGGCGCTGCATGCTCCCGGAGTTCCAGGAGCTGACGAAGGCGAGTCCTGCGGCCACTGCCGAGCTCAGCACAATGGCGCCAAGCCACATCGACACGGGCCATTCAATCCCTGACACCAAGGCAATGCCGACCAGCTGGCCTGTCCAGATAAGCGCCGCCAGCACCGCACTGACCGCCGGCAGCCGGCGGCCGGTCACGGGCCCGGCCCTTCGGGCAAGCGCGACGTCCACGACAACCGCGGCTACCGTTGCCCCTGCCGCGCCGGCGGCCGCTGCCGGGCGGAACCCCGACATCGCCAGGGGCAGCCACGCCACGACGGCGACCAGGATGGTGGCGATGCCGCGCGGCGGACGTCGGGTTCCGGAGAAGGTGTAGAGGAAGGGGGCGCTGATGAGCGCCGTGGTCACCAGGTAGCTGGCCATGCCGATCGCCGCGGGCAGCTCCGCCTGGGTGTGGCCGGGACTGCCGATCGGCGTCGGGACGTACGGGACCGCCGGCCCCGTCCGGACGAAGGCCGAGCAGTAGATGAGGAAGAAGGCGCCCAGGCCAGTCATGAGGGCGACAGCCAGCAGGGCCGGCGGCGTCCACACGAAGGCGGCCGACCGGCTGCGGGCGCGCGCACTGCGGACACCGGTGCCGAGATTGAGGAAGAGGCTGAACCCGAGCAGCAGGTGGGTGGGGCTTACCAGCGCGTCGAGCGAGACTTCGATGCCCAGGATCTCATGCCATGCCAGATCCAGGACGCCGGCGACGGCGAAGAGGACGACTCCGACCACCGTGCCCCCGTAACCGGCCGGTATCGCACCGGCAAGCGGCTGCCCGGGCTCGCGGTTCCTCCAGATCACCGTGGCTGTCCAGGCGGCCATGGCAAGGAGGCCGGAATAGAGAGCGGCGTGCCACGGGGTGAAGAACGTCTCCAGCCCGGGAACGTGCAGGTGTGCCCAGCCGTCCAGAAAGACCGCCAGGAGCAGCCAGATGCCCAGCAGTTCCGTCACCAAATCCCGCCCGACGCCGGCCCTGAGAGCCGGGACTGCCGTGTCAACCATGGTCGTTTTCCTCGCACTCCGCGGACCGCCGTCGGCTGTCCGGCGCCGCCCGAGGACGGGCCGCAGGCCGACTAGTTAAAGCTTGGACCCCGCCGGGTCCAACCGCCAGAGCGCGGGCTCCGCGGGAGACTTCGAAGCGGAAGAGCGGGCCGCTTGTGTTTTGTTCGGCGCAGCCCCATCATTGAGCCGTGGCGCCCCCCGCCGAGATTGCACGCCGGTCCCTGCGCCTGTGGTCCAGGGAGGTAATGGCATGACCGAAACGGCCATCGAGCTCACAGAGGTCACCAAACGGTTTGGCTCCTTCACCGCCATCGACGGCCTCAGCCTGCGGGTCGGGCGCGGGGAGATCTTCGGTCTGCTCGGGCCCAACGGGTCCGGCAAGACAACCACCATTAACATGATCAGCGGCCTGAGCCGGCCGACCTCCGGCGCGGTCACAGTCCTTGGCATCGACATGCTTGCGGATCCGCGGAGGATCCGGCGCTCGCTCGGGACGGTGCCGCAGGAGAACGCCCTCTACGAGGAGCTCACAGCAGAGGCCAACCTCCGGTTTCACGCCGACCTCTTCGACGTGCCCCGCAAGGGCTTAGAGAAGCGGATCACGTCATTGCTCGAGCTGGCGCAGCTGGAGGAGCGGCGGAAAAGCCGCGTCTCCACCTTCTCCGGCGGCATGAAACGACGACTGGCCCTGGTCCGGGCGCTGCTCCACAACCCCGAACTGCTCTACTTCGACGAACCCGCCCTGGGGGTCGATGTGCAGAGCCGGCGCGCGCTCTGGGACCGGATCCTCGAACTCAAGGAACGCGGAACCACCGTGCTCATCACCACGAACTACCTCGAGGAGGCGAACGTCCTCTGCGACCGGCTGGGCATCATCGATCGCGGGCGCCTCGTGGCGCTCGATACGCCGTCGAACTTGCGCCGCAGTTTCGGGGACACGGTCCTCGAGATGCGCACTCGGCCGGCACCTACGGAGGACATCGTTCGGCAAGTCCGCGCGCTGCCAGGCGTGGTCTCCGCTGTCGCGTCCAACGGATCACTGAAGGTCACCGTGGAGGGCGGCGCCGACGTCACCGGCAAGGTCGTCACGGCGGTGGTCGAATCCACGAACCTCGAGGAAATCCAGAGCCGCGAACCGAGCCTGGACGAGGTCTTCCTGAGCCTGACAGGCAAGGCGCTCCGGGAATGAGCCTCCGCCACAGCCTGCGGGTGGTCCGGGCCGTGGCGGCAGCGGACATCCGCCTCACGCTCCGCGAACCGCTGTTCGCGATAGCCGGCGTCGTGATCCCGATCAACTTCCTGCTGCTCTTCCTTCTCTTCGCGGTCAGCGGGGGCCAGGCGCCGATCGCAGTGGTGATGAAGACCCAAGGACCGCTGGCCGAACAATTCGTTCAGGCCATGACCAACTCACAGTCGTTCATCATCCATACGGCTTCCCCGGCCGACGCGGAGCGTGAGATCCGCGCGGGCACCGTCGTCGCCGTCGTGACAGTACCGGAGGACTTCGATGCCTCGCTCACCGCCGGGACACGGGTGGACATCCCGGTTGAGGTCAACAACCTCAACGTCGATTTCACCAATGACATCCGGCGGGCGGTGCCGCTCTCGATCACGTCCTTTTACGCCGATGCGTTCCCTGACCAGGTCGTCGTGCGTGCGCTCGAGTCCGACGTCCAGGAGCACGACACCGGCTACATTTCCTACCTCGCTGTCAGCATCGTGGTGGCGGCCCTGATGCTCTCCTCGATCCTGCAGGGCAGCGTCAACGCGGCGCGGGATTACGAGCTGGGAACCGTCAAGGAACTGGCACTGGCGCCGGTGAGCCGGCTGGCGATCGGGCTGGGAAAAATGCTCGGCGCAGCCGCGCTCACGGCAGCGTCGGCACTGCTGGTGCTGGGCGTCGTGATCGTGCTGATCGGGGTGCATCCGCTCCATCCCATGGAGGTGCTCGGGTTTGGCCTGCTGATGATCGCGGCATTTCTTGCCCTCGGGGTTCTGGCCGGGACGCTGGTCCGCCGGCGGCAGCAGGCGATCCCGCTCGCCATCGCCAGCGTCCTGCCGCTGTTCTTCCTGAGCGGGCCGTTCGGGCCGGCAAACTGGCTCGGCACTGTTCCCGGCGCGATCGCGGCCGTGTCCCCGCTCACCTATGCGATCGCCGCGTTCCAGCACGCCTTCCACGGCTACCAGACGGCCACCCAGGACCTGACCGCCGACACGATCGTGCTGGCCGGTTTCACGCTGGTGACGGTCTCGCTTACGGCATTGGTTTTCGGCCGCCGGGGGGTCGCGCACTGATGGGAGCGCTCTGATGGGAGCCCTGCGGGCAGTCCTCGCAATCGCCGCCAAAGACATACTGACGTGGGTGCGCACACCTTCGGCGATCGCTGTCAGCCTGCTCCCGCCGGTCGCCTTCCTGCTGATCATTTTCATCGTGGCCGGCGCAACCGGCCGCAATCCGGTGGCAGTGGTGGCCGAGGACAACGGCCCGCAGGCTCAGCGCCTCGTGTCGATCCTTAATGACTCGGATGCGTTCCGCGTCCAGCGCGCAACTGAAGGTGAAGCGGCGCATCTGCTCGACACCCTGCAGGTGGCGGCAGTCATCACCATCCCCGCCTCGTTCGACGACGACTACGCGATGCACCGGCCCGACCCGGTGCGGATCCGGATCAACAATCTGAACCTGGACTTCACCAACGACCTGCGCCGGTCGGTGCCGGCGGCGATCACGCGCTTTTACGAGGGCCAGCCGGACAACCCCATCATGGTCGGCGTCGCGGAGTCGGATCTGCGGCCGCATGACGTGGACCTCGTGCAGTTCGAGCTGGTGCCCATCCTCGTGCTGCTCCTCACGCTCATGGGCGTCGTCAACGGCGGGCTGGCCACCGCCCGGGAGTTTGAGGACCTGACCATCAAGGCGCTGCTCCTTGCGCCGATCGGCCGCGGGGCCCTGATCGCGGGGAAGATCCTGGGGTGCTGGGTGACGACCATGCTGGTCGCCGCGCTGGTCCTGGTCCTGTCCGCGGTCTCCGGCTTTCTGCGGCCGGCGGGGTGGTACTGGCTGCCGGCGCTGGCGGTGATCGGGTTGATCGCACTCGCGGCGGCCGGGGTCGGCGCCGCCCTTGGAGGCGCCTTGCGCCGATTCGCGCCGGTGTCGGCGGCCGGTATCAACGTGGCGATCTACTTGTTCTTCCTGAGCGGCGGGATCAGCGTCGCGGCGTTCCTGCCCGGGTGGATCCAGGCCATAGCGCACTTCACCCCGACCTTCTACGGGGTGGATGCGCTGGAGGCCGCGATCTTCTACCAGTCGACCGACAACCTGGGCCGGGACGTGGCGGTGCTGGCGCTGACGGCAGCGGGCGGCCTCGTTTTGGGCATCGCGTCGCTCCGGCGGCGGCTGACCGCCAACTAGGGCCGCCCCTTAGGAGGCCTTGGGCCGGACGACGAGGACAGGGCACGGTGCATGGTTGAGCACCTGGGTGGAAACCGAACCCAAGTGGAGGCCGGGGAATCCGCCGTGGCCACGGGAGCCCACGACGACGAGATCGGCGTCCTTGGCTGCGACGACTATGGCCGACGCCGGCGAATCACTGTGCACGACCTGCCCCGTAGCCGCGGTGCCCTCACTGGCCGCAATCTTCAGGGCCTCAGCCTGGAGGGTCTCGGCGATTTTTTGGGGGGAATCTTCGGCTGCGATCTCACCGGCGGCCGTTTCCAGAACCGCCGGATACCAGGCCATCGGCGGCTTGCTCCAGGCGGTGATGAGACGGAGCTGCCCGCCGCGCTGCCGGGCCTCGTCCAAAGCCCAACTGAGTGCATTTTGCGAATACTCGGATCCGTCGAAGCCAACCACAATCACGAACGAATCGGTACTGCTCATTTGTTTTTCCTTTCACTAGCCTCTGATAGAAGCCTAAACCTGGCACGGCAGCCCCGGGCCGTTTTCACACTTTCCAAGGGTCGACGCTCCAGGGCACGCGGATCGGTAGCCTTGGAGCCGAGACCGCAGACACCATCTTCGAGAGGAAAACCGTCATGCCGCTGCCCCCCTTCCAGTTCAACGGCGCACATGCCGTGCTCACCGGCGCTGCCAGCGGAATGGGCGAGCAGATGGCCCACCAGCTTGCCGAGCGCGGAGCCCACCTTGTCCTGATCGACCGCGACAAGCTCCGGCTGGAGGCAGTTGCGGACCTCATCCGGCGGCTGCATCCTGCCCTCCCTGTGCACGCTGAGGTCGCCGACCTCGCGGACGCTGAGACGGTCGAGGCGCTTGTCGGGCGCGTGCTGGCAGTGTCGCCCCGGGTCGACCTGCTCATCAACAACGCCGGCGTCGCCCTGGGCGGTGCTTTCGCCGACCTGAGCGCGGAAGAGTTTGACTGGGTCCAGAGCATCAACTTCCGGGCACCGGTCATGCTGTGCCGCGGGCTGCTCCCGGCCCTGCTCCGCTCCCCTGGCAGCCACATCGTCAATGTCTCGAGCCTGTTCGGCCTCATCGGCCCCGCGGGGCAATCGGCGTACTCGTCAAGCAAGTTCGCCCTCCGCGGCTTCAGTGAAGTGCTGCGCCACGAGCTGGCACCCCGGGGCATTGGCGTCACTACCGTGCACCCGGGCGGCATCCGGACCCGCATCTCCGAGAGTGCCCGCGTGGCGGCCAGCGCCAACGCCGAACAGGCGGCAGCCGGAAAAGCCGCGTTCGCCAATCTGCTGACCTACCCCGCCGACAAGGCCGCAGCGAAGATCCTCGACGGCGTACACCGCCGCCAGGGACGAGTACTCATCGCGTTCTCCGCCATAGCCCCGGATGTGATCGCCCGGCTCTTCCCCGTGCACTACGCCGCGGTCCTGCAGCGGCTGCTGCCCGGTGCTTCGCGGAGGCGGAAGTCGGTCACCGCCGGCCCCAAGGGCACACGGCGGCCGAGCGGTTCATCGTCCCGTTAGCATGTGCAGGACCGCCGCCGCCGGCCGGTCTCCCCTGACGCCGCCGGCCGGCCTCCCCTACCGGTGCGCAGGGTTCAGGCCCTTGGCGTACGCCGCCTGTCCCACGTGCTGGAGGCAGTCGGCAATGGTGCTGACCAGCCGCACCCCGAGCGTGACCGGCGGGTCCCAGCGGGTATCGACGACGCGGTCGAAATCGTCGTCGCCGAGACTCTTCAGGAACTCCACGGTCTGCCGGTGGACGGCGTCGCAGTAGTCGAGCAACAGCTCCGGCGGAGCCTGGACCGCGTCGACCTGGCTGCTCGAATGGCCGTAGCCCGTGTCGCGTTTGGGAAGCGGCAGACCAAACCGCCCGGCAAAGTCTTGCGAGGTCCAGATCTGCTCCAGGCCTGCCACGGAGGCGAGCTGCGCGTCCTCGACCCGGCTGAGGTGCCAGATCAGCCAGGCCATGGAGTTTCCGTTGCCTCCCGGCCGGCGACGCAGTGTCTCGTCGTCGACCCCTGCAAGGGCGGCGGCCACGGCCTCATGGATCCGGCCGAAGGCGTCCAGCAGCAGTTCGTTGGATTTCATCGAGTCCCCTCACGGTGCATCGTCGCTGAGACCCCATGCTTGCATGCAGACCGCACCGCCGGATAGGGCACGCCGCGGCTTACGCAGAGGCGCGCAGCCGGGCCGCCGCCTCATCAGCAGTTGGGCGAGTCAAACTCATAGGCCCCGGAGTCAGCGGCTGCCGTTCCGTTGCAGTCCCCATCCTGGGGCACCGCGAGCCCTGCCAGGTCGAAGCCGGAAGGACTTGTTCCGGCGCGGTCGATGGCCGGGCTGGTGCCGGTCAGGCGGAGGTCGGCCGGTGCGTTCACGAACCGCGCCGGTGCCGTAGTGGACGTACTGTTCGGCACGAAGTTGACCGGGCCGTTGAGGACATTTTGTTTTTCGGTCCACCCGGAGCCGTTGATCCACAGCGAGTTCTTGGCGCCGGCCAGGATGTTGCCGCGGATCACCGTGGAAGAAGGGCAGCTTGCGTGGCAGACAATCGCCTGGGACTGCGGACCGTTCAGATAAACGGTGTTGAACTCAAAGACCGTGCCGTTCGTGGGTCCGAACGAGGTCCCCGATCCACGCGCGATCAGGCCTTTCGCCTGGGAGCAATTGGCACCACAGGTCGCGCGGACCAGGTTGTAACGGTAGGTATTGCCGTCCGCGGTTCCCGTTGACCTTCCAATCTCGGAGAAGTTGTTGTTGTCCAGGGCCACATTGTGATGAATGTTGTTCCGGTTGCCGTTGTAGATCTCGAAGGAACTGCCGTCACGGCCGTAGTCGTAGGAGAACGCGCCCGAGCCGCTGACCGTGTCGCCGGACAGTTCATTGTCGTTGCCGTTGATCAGCACACCGGAGGCGCCGGAGTCGTCATTGCAGTTCACCGCCTGGGGCGTTCCGCAATTTGTGCCTGCCGTAAGCACGCTCATGATGTTGTTGTCCGTCAGCACATTGCCGGTGTATTTCCCGAAGTCAGAGCCGTACCCAATTTTGAGGCCCACCGCGTTGTTGGAGGCGCTGGAGTTCCGGACCGTATCGCGGTCGCCCGTGATGCTGATCCCTCCATAGCCGCAAGAGACGCCGCGCAGTCCGTCAACAACGGTGTAGTTGCCGTTGATCCTGATGCAGTTTCCCGACTTGCCGCCGGTAATCGTCGGAGCGTTGCCGCTTCCGTAACCGTTCAGGGTGATGGGCGCGGCGTCAGTTCCGCTCTGGCCGGTCACAACGCCTCCGGTCCAGGTGTCGCCCCTCCGAAAACTCACGGTGTCGTCGGCTTTCAGGACGATGGAGTTGACCCTTGCCAGTGACTTCCAGGGCGTGGAGCTTGAGGTTCCCGCATTGCTGTCGCTCCCCGCGGCGCTGACGTAGTACGTGGTGCCCGCCGCCTGGGACGGCGTCGCGAGTCCTGCCATCAACCAACTGACTGTGAGGAAGGTGGTAAGTAACGCTGTGGCAGACGACGTCGTTTTCATGGTGATCCTTACGGTCTGTTGGTGGACGGAGGCCAGCCGGGGCCCGAAGCTGTGTTTGCTGCCGCACTTCAGGCATGACTCGAGGCTCAGTCCCGGTTCATCCGCTGAACCTAGTGGCGGCGGGTTGCGAAAAGCTGGAGCCGGCCGTGCTTTATCTCAAACAGCACTGTATTATTTATGTAGATCATCGGAATTGCCCGGCCCGCCGGAAGCCAGCGCGGAGACGTCGCCCCGCACGCCTAAGTCCCCACTTCCCGGAGCCCTCCCATGCCACTGCGCCTCTTCCCCCGCACCCGTTCCACCCTGGACCAACTGCCCCGCAAACATCGGCGGAGGCGCGGCCTCCGCGTGACAGGAGTCCTGGCGCTGAGTCTCGCCGGGCTGCTCCTGGCTTCGACGTCGGCCAATCTCCTGCTGGAGGCGCGCGAAAAGGCCACCTCAGCGGCGTACGGGCAGAGGATCCAGATCGACGGCGGCGCCATCAACGTCACCCGGGCCGGCGGTACCGGCCCGACGATAGTGCTGCTCGCTGGGCTCGGGACTGCCGCCCCGGCCCTCGACTTTGCGCCGCTTCTCCGGGAATTGGGCGGCTTCCAAACAGTGGTGGTCGAAGGCTTCGGCTACGGCTACAGCGACATGGCCGTCCGGCCGCGGACGGTGGAAAACATCTCCAACGAACTTCATGAGGTGCTGTCAAAACTCCACATCAAGGCGCCGTACACCCTCATGGGTCATTCGATTGCCGGCTTTTCCACGCTTTACTACGCCAACAAATATCCCGGGGAGGTGTCCGCGGTAATCGGCATCGACCCCACCGTTCCGGCCGCCAAGGCATCCGCTGGCGCCGCTCCCGGCTCCGCGGAGATGCCCGTAGCGGACAACTTCTGGGCGCGTATTCCTTCCACGACAGGCCTGGTCCGCTGGGCCGCGGCTCTGGGGTATGGGGAACCCGAGGGCAACAGCTTCACTGCAGGCGAGCGTCAGCAGATGCGCCAGATGACCAGCTGGAACTTCGGAAACCAGGCCGTCACCGACGAGACCCTCCGGATGGGCGAGAACGCCGCGAAGCTCCAGGATGTCCGGTATCCCGATGCTTTGCCAGTGCTGGATTTTCTGTCCCAGGACACCATGAATCAGCAGCCGGACTGGTTCGGAGCGCACGAACGCCAGTTGGCCAATGTGAAGCGCCATGAGCTGGTGGTCCTCGAAGGCGGCCACTACCTGCACTGGACGCAGTCCAAGGCCATGGCTAAGAAAATCCGGGATTTCCTGGGCCAAAGCGGCGAGAAGCCACTGCCCTAGTGCGGAGCCGGATCCGTCGGCGGGATCAGAAGCGCCCGGATGGTTGACGGAAGGATGTCTGCTGCGGCAACCTCCTTGAGGCGCCCGGCCCGGATTTCCGCGGCTGCGCCGTGCAGGATGGCGTAGAAGCACGCTGCCTGCCATGCAAGCGACTGATCGGTGCGGAAGATCCCCTCGCTTCGGCCCTTTTCAAGCACCGTCATCACCCGCGCGAGCGGTTTGTCGTGGTGGGCCCGGATCTGGTCGGCTGAGAAGTATTTTCCGACCGCTGCCAGAAGCGAGTTGAACTGGTAGAGCACCCGCCATGATGACTGGACGAGCTCCCGGAGGGATGTCCAGGTGTCCTGCTCAAGGTCCACTGCGGCGAGTTCGGCCTCGGCACGGTCCATTGTCCGGGCGAAAACTGCGCCGACCAGCTCCTCCCGGTCCGCGAAGTGTCCGTACAAGGTCACCCTGCCCACCCCTGCTACGCGGGCAATCTCAGACATGCTCGCTCCGGGATTGTCGCTCAGGCAGGTCAAGGCGGCATCGGTGATGGCGTCCTTGTTCCGGACGGCGTCCGCCCGCTTGGTCCGCTCCTTTTGCACTTCAGACATCCGGCCCCGCCCATCCGACTACTCAAACAATTATGTTCAGGTTACCAGCGGGGCCGGTGCGCTGGCGCTCGCTGTCCGGGTCAAGGTGGCCCTTTACGGAGGGGGTGGCTGGCGCTTGTGAATGAGCGGCCTGTTCGATGTTTCGCTTGAGGACAGCCAACATACGTGCCTGCATAACCCAGACAACCGGATGTAGAGCCAAAAGAAGACGAAGCTTTCAAGCCATCGGGGCCGGAGGGTTTGGTAACCGCCGATAAAAAGACGCGTGTGCCCGCCGGGCAACTCGTTGAGGAGGAAACCCCATAGGCCTTCGGTGTAGGCAGGTGGACGTGGTTGCTTCGGATCGATGCTGCAGCCCCGCAAGTCGCTCAAACCGTGGAGTCCCAGGAACCGGTTCTCTGCAAGAACCGCGACCGCGTAGGAGTCCACCAGCCGGCGGCCGGGAGCCCAGAACTTCAAGTAGTCGCCGATAGCGATGTCTTGCAGACCTGATCGGGGGGCGCGTCTATTGTGACGGCCATCGTCGCCGCCCTCTGCCCGTCCGGGACCACTTCGGCACCAGGGTAGGGTGCACAGGCTTCCTCATCGCTTGCGCCCCAGCCCATGAGCCGGGGCGCGCCCAGCCTCCGTAGACGACTGCTGCCGCTCCGGCGAGACCCAGCATCTTGCGTCCGAGTCCCATAGGACAATTGTCGGAATGTCCGGACTGCCTCGCAACGGGCCGATCCGGGAGTCTGCCCACAGGGCCGCATCGGGCTCGATCAGGCCGGTCAATCCCATCCCAGGGAGGGGCGGAGGTCGCGGCAGATCGACTCGAGCAGCCGGGCGTTGAAGTCCACGCCAAGCTGGTTGGGGACGGTGACGAGCAAGGTGTCCGCCGCCGCGACGGCCACGTCGCCGGAGAGCTCCTCAACGAGCCGGTCGGGTTCGCCGATGTAGCTGCGCCCGAAGCGGGCCAGGCCGCCGTCGAGGTAGCCCACCTGGTCCCCGGCATCGGCCTGCGCTCGCAGCCCGAAGTATCGCCGCGATTCGTCATCGATCAGCGGAATGATGCTGCGCGAGACAGACACCCGGGGCGTGCGGGTGTGTCCGGCCGCTGCCCACGCCTCCCGGAACCCGGCGATCTGCTGAGCCTGCAACTGCTCGAAGGGAACCCCGGTGTCCTCCGTCAGCAGGGTCGAGGACATGAGGTTCATGCCCTGCTGCCCCGCCCAACGGGCAGTGGCACGGGTTCCTGCGCCCCACCAGATTCGCTCGGGGAGCGTCGGCGACAGGGGCTGAATCGGGACCAGCCCGAGCTGCGCGCTGACCTGGGGATTGGCCCGGGCAATACCTGCGCCGGAGATGGCGGCCCGGAAGTTCTCAGTGTGCCGCCGGGCCATGTCAGCGTCGGACTCGCCATCGGCCGGGAGGTGCCCGAAGGATTCGTAGCCAGCCAGTACCGACTCGGGCGAACCGCGGCTGACCCCCAGCTGCAGGCGGCCGCCGCTGATAAGGTCGACGGCGGCGGCCTCCTCAGCCATGTAGAGCGGGTTCTCGTACCGCATGTCAATGACTCCGGTGCCCAGCTCGATCCGTGAGGTGCGTGCAGCAATCGCGGCGAGCAGCGGGAATGGCGAGGCCTGCTGCTCCGCAAAGTGATGAACACGGAAGAAGGCCCCGTCGACGCCGACTTCCTCCGCGGCGACGGCCAACTCAATCGCCTGCAGGAGCGCGTCCCGGCCGGACCGCACACGCGAACCGGGGACGTCGCGCCAGTGCCCGAAGGACAGAAAACCGATACGTTTCATAGGAACTGACACCTTCTCACAGGGATTCAGGTTTTCGGAAGCGGGACGGGGCCGGTGGGGCTCGAACGCTGGGCAGCCGGCGTTACCCACCCGGGCTGCCGCCTGACGCTTTCCGCCGCTGAACCGGATCCGGCCGGGTTCGGTAGGGTCAGGTCATGATCCTTACTGCGGCCGTACCGGCGCTGACGTCGTACCACTGGCTCGGCATCCCGATCGCAGCCGCCGGCGCGGTCCTGCTCGCCCTCGGAACACTGGTCCAGCACAAAAGCATCGAAGGCCAGGCTCCGGCACCCGGCCGTGCCGCCGGAAGCATGGGCGGAGGACGCCTGCAGGCCCTCCTGCGCAAACCGGCATGGCTGGGCGGGACAGCCATGCTCGCCGCAGCAATACTCCTGCAGCTGACGAGCCTGAGGTTCTCGCCCCTGATCGTAGTGCAGCCCATCGGCGCGGTCGCCCTGGTCGTAACCGCCTTGGCCACCGCCCGGACGACCCGCAGGTCCCCCGGGCGCCGGGCCCTGTCAGCCGTGGCTTTGTGTGTCTGCGGAGTGGGCGGGTTCGTTGCCGTCGCCGCTGTGTCCGCGCAGGACGTCGAGATCAGCGACCGGCACCTCATCACAATCCTCGCCCTTCTCGGCATCGTCCTCGGCGCACTCGGCACGGGATTTGGTCTCTGGCGGCACCGCTGGGGCGCCGTCGTCTTCACCAGCGGCGCCGGGATCCTGTTCGGATTCGTCGCCGCCCTGGCCAAGACTGTCATCGCCCGGCTGTTCCAGGGCGACTTCGAATGGCTGTCCCTTACCTGCCTGACGGGGCTGGTCATTGCCGCCCTGTCCGGAACGTTCCTGGTCCAGAACGCGCACACCCGGGGCACCCCCGAACTCGTCGTCGCAGGGCTGACAGTCATCGATCCCCTCGTCGCCGTCACCCTCGGCATCGCCATCCTCGGAGAAGCCGACACCGCCCCGCCGCTGGCATTCGCCGCCTTCGTCCTCGCCGGCGCAACAGCCGTCGCCGGAGTCATCCTCCTCGCCACCGTGAAAACGTCACCGGCTAGAACGCCCGCAGCCCGTGGCGACGGAAGCGGCGCGGAAACATCCGGCGTCAGGCATCCAGGACCTCGATAAGTGGCGGCGCGACGGCCCTCGGCAGGCCGGTGGGTTGACGACGCGAACCGGGGCGGCCTCTGGACCTTCGCGGACGCGTGGCGGTCGCGAGTGGCTCGACACGTGGTCTGGGGTTGGCCATGGCCCGGCTGCTGGAGCGTCAGGGCGTGACGGTGGTGCTGGCGTCCAGGTCGGAGGCCGATGTCGCAGCCGCCGTCGAGCGGCTGCGCGCAGAAGGAATCGCCGTGTCCGGACGCCGCTGCGACACGGGTGAGCTGGCCGACGTCGAGGTCCTGCGCGACGAGGCCCTGAGCCGCGGGACGCTCGCCATCCGGGTCAACAACGCCGGAACCTCCGGCGCCTTCGGACCCACGGCGTCCACACCTGTCGACGACTTCACACGAGTGGTGCGCACGAACATCCTCGGCACGTTCCACGGTTCGCGGGTTGCGTTGCCCGTGTTATCTCTTTCGGTATATCTTGGAGCATTTCTGGTGGCGGTCCCGGGCTTGCGAGGGGCCGCCATCCACCGCCCGGCGGCCTTGCAAAGGGCACGGCCCGGGCACGAGGAAGCCCGGGCTGCATCTGGGGGTGCCGTCCGGGCGTGCTGGGTGGGTCAGCTGGCGGGGAGGCCCGCGGCGGTCCAGTCAAGCCTTCCGCCGGGGACGGTGTAGGCGGTGAAGCCTGCGGCTGCCAGCTGTTCGGCGGCCGCGGCGCTGCGGCGCCCGCTGCGGCACACGGCGATCACCGGACGGGACTTGTCCAGCTCGTTGAGTCGGCCGGCCAGTTCGCCCATGGCAATATGCTTCGCGCCGGGGATCAAGCCTTCGACGACTTCAGCCGATTCGCGGACATCCACAATCTGAACGTCGCTGTCGCTCTTGAGCTGTTGCTCAAGCTGCTGTGGGGTAATTTCCATGGGCTGAGCCTTTCGGTAGGACGAGGTTGTGGTTGCCTACCATCATTATACCCCCGGGGGTATCATAGCAAGCCGGTCGCGGCCCCTGGCGGTATCTGGGAGACTGTCAAAATGGCAACACCTCCCGGGTCCACAGGACGACGGCCCCCCGCATCCCTCGCCGAACCCGCCGTCGGCGTCCCGCCGCAACGCAAGGTCCTCTCCGTCCTGGTCAGCGGCCAGATTCTCGGCGGCATCGGCATGGGCGCCACCCTGTCCCTGGGCTCCCTGCTCGCGGCACAGCTTTCCGGATCACCAGCGTGGTCGGGCATGGCAGCCACCATGAGTACCCTCGGGGCAGCCGTCGCTGCCGTGCCTCTTGCCCGGCTCGCTGTCGCCCGGGGACGGCGGCGATCGCTGTCCGCCGGGGCCTTTATCGCCGGAATCGGGGCCGTCATCGCCATCACCTCGGCGTCGGTGTCGGTCTTTCCCCTGCTGCTGCTCGGTTTGATGCTGCTCGGGGCGGGATCCGCGGTCAACCTGCAGGCCAGGTTCGCCGCCACTGACCTCGCCCGGCCTGGCACCCGGGCGCGGGACCTTTCGATCGTTGTCTGGTCCACGACCATTGGGGCAGTGCTGGGGCCCAACCTCTTCGGCCCGGGCGAAGCCGTCGGCGCGGCTATCGGCCTGCCGTCCCTGACAGGCGCCTTCGCGTTCTCTGTGGTTGCGCAACTGGCCGCCGCCCTCGTCTACCTGACCGGGCTGCGGCCCGACCCGCTGCTGGCGGCGTTGTCGATGCGCGACTTGAGCGTCGAGGCACCCCGGCCACGGAGCGGTTCACTGATACTGCGCAGCAATCCAAGGGCGCGCTACGCAGTCGCCGCCGTCGCACTCAGTCACGCCACCATGGTGGCACTGATGTCCATGACCCCGGTCCACCTCCAGGAGCACGGAGCGAGCCTGGTCATCGTGGGCTTCACCATCAGCCTGCACATCGCCGGGATGTACGCCCTCTCCCCCGTGTTCGGGTGGCTGGCGGACAAAGCCGGCAGGCTGCCGGTCGTACTCCTCGGCCAGGCCATGCTCCTGGCTTCCCTGCTGATCGCCGGCGTCGCCGCAGACTCCCGCACCGCAGTCACGGCCAGCCTCATCCTGCTGGGACTGGGATGGTCGGCTTCGGTAGTGGCAGGCTCGGCCATGGTGGCCGAATCGGTCCACATCCAGGACCGGCCTGCCGTTCAGGGCATCTCGGACTTGAGCATGAGTGCCGCCGGCTCCCTCGGCGGGGCGGCGGCCGGGCCGGTCCTGGCCTCGGTGGGCTACTCCGGACTCGGTTTCCTCGCGATGACCCTGGTGGCTGTCGTCGTCATCTGGACCGCGCTGCATGCCAGACCCACCCCGGCGGCCCCGCAGCCCGGGCACAGCTAGAACAGTCATGGGGAGTCCAGGACGATCGATTCGCGGTGCACCGCCTTGCCAGCGAACGTGGCGGAGCTCGGGTTCCCGCGTTGCCGTGCCGGCTGTAGTGACGCGCCCGAGGATACCCCGCGGGCACGACGCCTCGACGTCGCAGACAGCAGGGCATTGCCTGCGGGGCCGTGGTGGTTGATGATCGTCCTGTGCTGATTGGCAGCCACAGGACGCCCGTGCCGGAGTCGATCGGTCCGGTCTTCTGCAACACCCACCCGGAGGGAGCCGAGTCGCGTGAACGCCCTGCACTCCCGCATTGACGTCCGGCACGTTCTGCCCGGCATCTTCCAGGCGCTGATCTTCATGACAGGGGCCGTGGTCTACGGAGCCGCGGCCCTGCTCTCGGGGAGCGCCTTGCTCGGGGGAATCTACTCCGCCATTCTTGGCTGCGCTGTTGTCCTCTCCGTCGGCGTGCTGCGGTACCGTTCCCGGCGCGAACAACGGCCCCGATGGATCATCCCCCTGGGAGCGTTCGCCCTGGTCGTTGCCGTTGTCTTCGGCGCCGTGCACGGATCATTGCCGCGGTGACGAAGCATTGCTGGTGGTGCCCGTTATAGTGGCGGCATGACGTGGGGGAACGCGGCCTCGGAGCCGCTTGTGCATATTCAGGACTTCCGGATGGATTTCGGGGACACAACGGTCATCAAGGACCTGTCCTTCGATGTCCGGGCCGGTGAGACGTTCGGGTTCCTCGGGAGCAACGGCTCCGGCAAGACCACGACCCTGCGGGCCCTGCTGGGGATCTACCAGCCCACGGCAGGGACCCTCCACATCGGCGGCAAGCCCTTCACGCCGCAGGACGGCGCCCGGCTCGGTTACCTGCCCGAAGAACGCGGCCTCTACAAGAAAGAGGCAGTCCTGGATGTCATGGTCTATTTCGGCCGGCTCAAGGGCCTGGACAAGGTCCGGGCGAAGGCCTGGTCCCTGGACTATCTTGACCGCGTAGGACTGGCAGAGAAAGCCTCGATGCGGCTGGACAAGCTCTCGGGCGGGCAGCAGCAGAAGATCCAGCTCGGGGTGACGATCATGAACGATCCGGAGCTGCTCATCCTGGACGAACCGACCAAGGGCTTCGACCCGGTCAACCGGCGGCTTCTGATGGACATCATCGAAGAACAAAAACTGGCCGGCGCGACCGTCATCATGGTCACCCACCAGATGGAGGAAGTCGAACGGCTGTGTGACCGGGTCATCCTGCTCAAGGACGGCACCTCACGCGCCTACGGCACCGTCGAGGACGTCCGGGAACAATTCGGCGGGACTTTCTACCGGATCACCCACACAGGAGTCCTGCCCGACTCACCCCTGTATGAGATCGTCAGCGACGCCGGCGGCCATGCCGAACTCGCCCCCCGCCCCGGCGCGGACGAGACCACGGTCCTGCGCGAACTCGTCAACGCCGGGGCCGGGGTCAGCGCGTTCACCACGGCCAGGACATCCCTGGACGAAATCTTCGTCAGGGTCTACGGCGAAGCCCACGAACTGGCGGAGGCATAACCCCTATGGCACAGACCACGAAGCTCTCCCCCGCGCTCCGTCCCCCGACACCGCCGGCACTTCCCCGGCGCCGGTTCGCGCAGCACAACCTCGGCACGGTCGTGGGGTTCGAATTCACCCGGACCATCAAGAAGCGCCGGTTCTGGATCGCGACCCTGGCCATCCCCGTGGTGATGGCCATCGTGTTCCTGCTCGTCTACGTCAGCAACACCTCCACCCACGCAAGCGAGGACGCCCAGAAGACCGCAACCCTGTCCTTCGTCTATACCGATGACTCCGGGCTCATCCCGGCCGGCATCGCCACGGCCATGGGCGGCCGGAGAACCACCGACCCCGACCAGGCGGTGCTCGAGGTGAAAAGGGGCCTCACGGACGCATACTTCGCCTACCCGGCGGACCCCGTCACGGCCCCGATCAAGGTCTATGGGGCCGACAAAGGGATCTTCGAAAACGGCAAATACGACGCCGTCGCCAAACAACTCCTCATCACCTCGGGGGAAGCGAAAATCGGCTCCCCCCAGCTGACCGCGGCTGCCGGCGGGAACGTAAAAATCGAATCCCAGACGTTCAAGGACGGGCAGGCCGCCGGCGGGATCGGTTCGGTCATCCCGCCGCTGGTCTTCCTGCTGATCTTCTACGTCTCGATCATCCTGCTCTCCAGCCAGATGCTCAACAGCACCCTGGAGGAGAAGGAAAACAGGGTCACCGAAATGATCCTCACCACCTTGAACCCCACAACCCTGATCGTCGGCAAAGTCATGGCCCTGTTCATGGTCGGCGTTCTCCAAATGATCGTCTTCCTCACCCCGGTCGCCACTGGCTACCTCTTTTTCCGCGACAAACTCGCCCTCCCCGACCTCGACCTCTCCCACCTGAGCTTCGAGCCCGGACCCATGATCGTCGGGGCACTGCTGCTGCTGGGCGGATTCACGGTCTTCACCGGAGTCCTCGTCGCGGTCGGCGCGGTCATGCCCACCGCCAAAGACGCCGGCACCATCTTCGGCCCCCTCGTGGCCCTGATCTTCGTGCCCTTCTACGGCGTCAGCCTCATCGTCTCGGACCCGCACGCACCCATCGTGCAGATCTTCACCTACTTCCCGCTTTCGGCCCCTGTGACCGCGATGCTCCGCAACGGCTTCGGCACCCTCTCACCGGTCGAAGCAACCATCGTCATCGCCGAACTGTTCATCACCGGATTCCTTGTCCTCCGCCTCGCCGTCCACCTCTTCCGCTACGGATCCATCGAATATTCCCGCAAACTCTCCATCGCCGGGACCTTCCGCAAACGCAACGCCAAACCGATGGCATGAGACCGGAGGGCCGGGATGCGTCCCTGTCCGGGACGGGGCAGCAAGAATCCGTAAAGCTGCCCGATGACCTGCAGTTGCCCGCGGCCCTCCTGCCTCCGGACGTTGCGCCCGGATGGGAGGGCTCGCGTCTGCGCCGGCGTTTGCTGTGGCGCGCGGTGCTGGGCGTGTCCGGCTTCGCCGTCGTGGTCGTTGGCCTGGTGTTTATCTTCGGGTCCCTCACCAGGCCCTATTGGGGCGGGTTCGTCCGTGTCCCGGCGGTCGTGACCAGCCAGCACCCCTTCTTCTCCAGGGGCGAGCACTGCGACCTGGGCCTGGCGTTCACTCTTGACGGCCTGCACCAAACTGCAACGTTCGACCCCGCGTCCACGTGCGCTGGGATGCCCAAACCCCGGACCACGGTCACGGCAAGTGTTGACCCGGCCGACCCCTCCCACGCCCTGATCGTGGGCCTCGACCAGTCCCAGCGGAACATGCCGTATTTTTTCGCCATCATGGGCGTTATCGGTCTGGGCGTCTGTGGCGCAATCATGGGACTTGGCGTCTCGACCTACCGGCACGCCCGGACGATGGCCGGCACCGCACAATGGAAACGAGTGAGCGTCACCGTCCTCTGGCGGCACATGTACAAGAACGTCACCGATCTGACGCTGGGGGCTCCCGGCCCGGACGGGACACCGCAGATTTTCCAGCTGACGTACTCCGGCCGCGGCCCGTGGCCGAACCGTCCCATGGCAGGGCACGTGTTGGAGCTGTGGATCCTCGCCGACGGCGGCCAGCACGTCCTGTTCTCCGGACCGGACTGCAAGGGCCCCGCCGCGGGGCGGGCCTACGTGCCGAACAGCTTCGAACGACGGACCATGGGCATTTGACGGGCACAGCCCGGAGGAGCAGTCGGGGGTAGATTGTGGACATGGGACAGAATTCCGCAGACCGTGAAGGTGTGCTCGCTGATCGGCTTCTGGGTATCGCCGAGTTCAGCCACGCGCACTGGTTTTTCGGCAATCTCTATGAGGCCATCGTCAAAGTCCCGCACCGGGTCGCGGCCGCCGAAGCAAGCCGGGACCTCGCCCGGTCCCCCTTCGGCGCGGGGAGCCCGGGCCGGTACTACGCGCCGATCGCCCCGGTCATCGCCCCTGCCGCCATCGCTGCCCTCGTGTCGGGGTGGAATCATGCCGAAAGCAGGCCGTGGCTGATAGCGGCAGCCGCCAGTTCCACAACGGGTGCGGCCGCTACCGTGTATCTGCTCCGGTCCGTTAACCCTAAGCTGTTCTTTAGCCCGGAACCGCTCAGCGAAATGCGCCGCAAGCCCCTGTTGCAGCGGTGGTACAGGGTCCATGCCCTCAGACTCACCGCCAGCGGCGTTGCCCTGGCCGCCATCCACCAGGCACGGACCATCCGGCTCAAAAGTCGCCGCTGACACCTCACTGTCGGCCCTCCGACGCGAAGAAGACAGTCGCCGTGGGACCATTGACGCCGCACCTAGAATGGCGCTAGGGCAGTTCCGGAATATGGCAAAGTACCACAGGCCGATGCTGGAGGGGCTGCGAAAGCCCTCGTCCTCACCGCAGACAAGTTTGAAGATCTCGAATTGTACGTTCCAGTCTTCCGCCTCATCGAGGCCGGGTGGACAGTCGACATCGCCGCCCCGGAAACGGGCAAGATCACCGGCGAGAGTAACTGGTACTACGTCATCGCAAACAAGCGCATCGACGAGATCGACCCAGACGAGTATGACCTTCTCGTCCTGCCCGGCGGCAAACCGGATGGGGCACCCTCGACGGTACGGAACAATAGCCGGGCGGTGGAAATCGCACGCTCATTCTTTGCCGGCAACAAACCGGTCGCGGCAATCTGCCATGGACCTTATCTCTTGGTTTCTGCGGACCTTGTGAGAGGTCGGCGGCTCACCTCCTATTGGGGAGACGGCGTGCCGGACGAAATCACCAATGCCGGTGGGACATGGGAAGATGTGGACGTAGTGGTCGATGGAAATCTCGTCACCTCGCGATGGCCGATGGACATAGCCGCGTTCTCGAGGGAAATGATGAAGTTGGTGGGCGACGGCGCCTGACTGTTGGCGGCGGCGGGTCCGCGACCTCGACGCGGCGCCACATCCGACCCCCGGAGGGCAGATTCCCCTGACCACAAGGGGCCACGTCAGGTCTACGCTGGGTTTTGTCAGTTGCGCCCGGATTGCTCAGGCGCCCGGACTCCGAGAGCGAGATGCCCATGAGCAGTGTTGATACAGTCCTGGCAGGCCTCGGTTCCGAGCTCGGCTGGCTCCGCGAGACGTACACCAAGCTGCACAGGCATCCCGAATTGAGCTTTGAGGAGCACGAGACCTCGAAGCTCATCGAGGAGGGACTCGCTGCGTTCGGTTATTCGGTGACCCGCATGGGCGGCACCGGCGTCGTCGGCGTCCTCATGAACGGAGGGGGCCCGACTGTCCTGGCACGCGCCGACATGGACGCACTCCCCGTCACCGAGGCCACAGGGTTGGCCTATGCGTCGGCGGTGGACGGGATCATGCATGCGTGCGGGCACGACCTGCACGTCAGTGCCCTGCTTGGTGCGGCGAAGCTCATGGCGGAGGGACGCGGCGCCTGGTCCGGGACCTACATCGCGTTGTTCCAGCCCGCGGAGGAAATCGGGGCAGGGTCCAAGGCAATGGTCGACGACGGACTCGTCACCAAAGTGCCACGGCCCGACGTCGCGCTCGCCCAGCACGTGATGCCGATACCGGCGGGGACAGTCGCGACTACGGCCGGACCGGTCCTCTCGGCCGGAGATTCGCTCAAAATCACTGTGTACGGCAAGGGCGCGCACGGTTCGATGCCGCACATGTCTGTGGACCCGGTGGTGCTGGCCGCCTCGATCGTGCTCAGGCTGCAGTCCGTCGTCTCCCGGGAGACGAAGCCGGGCGACTTCGCCGTCGTCACCGTGGGGGCGCTCAACGCCGGTGCAACGTCGAACATCATCCCGGACCGCGCTACCCTCCTGCTGAACATCCGCACCTACGACCACCAGGTCCGGGCCAGCGTGCTGGCCGCGATTGAGCGGATCGTCAAAGGCGAGTGCTTTGCCGCCGGATCGCCCCGGGATCCTGATTTCGAGTATTACGACCAGTTCCCGCTTACGAGCAACGATGCGGCCGTGACAGAACGGGTGCGGGCCGCGTTCTGCGCCCACTTCGGGTCGGACTCCGTGCGCAGCGCCGAGAGGCAGACCGCTTCCGAGGACTTCAGCCGCATTCCAGGCGCATTCGGTGTGCCATACACATTTTGGCTCCTCGGCGGCGTGGACCCCGAGACGTTCCGGGCTGCCGCCGCAAGGGGAACAGTGGCCCAGGACATCCCCGCGAACCACTCCCCGTTGTTCGCCCCCGTGATCGATCCGACTCTGTCCATGGGCGTCCAAACCCATGTCGTCGCTGCGCTTTCGTACCTCGCTGACGGGTAAGCCCCGAACACCGGCCGACGGCGGCCCGGATGACTGCCGCTCCCGTCTGCGGTTGGACGCGCGGGCTCAAAGCCGGTCGCACCTGCGTGCCAGCGTTCCGCTCCCGAACTCGCTATTTTGTCGGTGGCTGGTCATAGTCTTTGGGTGTGAAGAGCGGAGCGGCTTTGAGTGCCGGGTGCAGGGAGGCGGTGGCGGCTGTCGCCGCGTCCGCTGCTGCGCTGGCCGCGTTCACGGGCGCGGGCCGCGCTGAGCCGTCCGGCGCGGATCCTTTGCGGGATCTGGCGGATGATTGCCTGGACGGGTTGGCCGAGGCGGCCCGGTTGGAGGCCCGGACTGCGGCGTTGAAGGTGCGGCTGGCCGCGGAGTATGTGC
Organism: Arthrobacter sp. 10N418; assembly: GCF_056394725.1. Taxonomy (NCBI): domain Bacteria; kingdom Bacillati; phylum Actinomycetota; class Actinomycetes; order Micrococcales; family Micrococcaceae; genus Arthrobacter; species Arthrobacter sp. 10N418. Next base: position 46 of record NZ_JBFTIK010000032.1, on the reverse strand, counting down.
AGGCGGCCAGGTTGCTGGCGGCTCCGGGGGCGTCCCGGCAGGACCG
>NZ_JBFTIK010000031.1:0-30111 GCF_056394725.1 Arthrobacter sp. 10N418 | reverse complement strand
TGAGCTTCCGCAACAACGCCCGTGAAGCCATGGAGTTTTACAAGAGCGTCTTCGGCGGCGAGCTGGTGACCAACACCTTTGCCGACTTCCACGCGAGCCAGGAACCCGCCGAAGACCATCTGGTGATGCATTCACAACTGGAATCACCCGCCGGCCTGACACTGATGGCCTCGGACACGCCCGCCCGCATGGAATTCAACCCCGGCACCACATTCAGCATCTCCCTCAGCGGAGAAGACGACGCCGAGCTCCGCGGCTACTGGGAGAAGCTCTCCGACGGCGGCGCCGTGACCATGCCCCTGGAAAAAGCACCCTGGGGAGACACCTTCGGAATGTGCAACGACAAGTTCGGAGTGGCCTGGCTGGTCAACATCACCGGCGCCAAGGACTAACACCCCGGGCTCATGCAGGGCCGGGGCCGGTCGCCGCCACCACCACCGTCCTCGCCACCGTCATGAGGTCCCGTACCGCCCCTCCCCTGTCGTTCCACAGGACCGGGCATAACACCCAAGGGCTGAGGAGGCAAACGAGGAAGACGGCCCGGCGCATCGCCGGAGAACATCACTCCGGTGATTCCAGCCATTCCGGCGGCATTGGTATTTCCCGGAATGGCGGCCGGGATTGTGGCATCCGTCCGGAGACGGAGGCCCGAATCAATCAGACATGGTTGATGGTGCGTGATTCAGGAGGTAGGCCAACCGGTCCGTCGCGAAGTTAACGAACGGTTGCGCCGGGATGAGCCGGCAGGTTGCATTGCCGACAGTGAACATTTTGGTTCCGCTCTTCCGTTCGAATTCATCACCGATTCCCGGGAACAACCGGCCATTGTCGTCTGCAACGTCGAACGCTTCGACCCATATCCGTTCACCATCGACTGCTTTGGGGAAGCGCCGAATCTTCAAACGCCGCGCCAAGGACAAGGTCTCGGCGTGGTGCAGGAATGTGTTTCGGTTGTGCCCGACGCCAACGAGCAGAATGTGCGCTTCGAGGTCGCGCAACCGGCCAAACGGTGAGTTTCGGCCAACGGCGAATTCCAACGGATGGGGTGCCACAATATGGTCGGCGTGACGTCCGTGGGCGGCTACGGACACTTGAGGGTGAGCGCTTCTCACGCTGCCCCGGAGCTTGCGAAACGCCTCCGGTATCGCACCCATTTGTGAGGGCAAGCCTGGATGAAACAGGGGCACCGCATCCCGTCGCTCGCGCTCGGCGGCATTTGGCACGCCCACGGTTCCGGGGGCCGGATCTGCCACCTGAGGTGTAAACGCAGGCATGGCCACCGTGCCGCGGGGCCCGACTGCCGCGAGCAGCGAGGCCACGACGGTGTTGGCGCCGCCCATCACGGTTCCAAGGCTCGAAAGGGATGAATGAACGATAACGGTCATGCCATCGGACAGGCCGATACGCTCCCAACCGCGCGCCAGTTCATCGAGGCCCACGTGGCCCTCGGTGCATGTTTCAATCACCGGACTCAGGATTCCTTTCGACATGGCATCGTTGCGCTGCCGTTCCAATGTGCTGCGAGACTGCCAATTGCGGCGCTGGAGAGCAATTGGCGCAATGATTCCCCGTGCGAATCGGAGAATTATCTGGCACGGTTTTCGCCGCGCCATTGGCCTGTGCGTCCTCCGCGGCCCCCTGGCGAAGCCTCAGCGTGCGGTGAGACGGTAGACCGACACGTGACTGCGAGAATCCACGGTGAACTCGCTGCGGTTCCAGTCCGCCCACCTGGATTCCAGCTGGAACCCGGCTAGCCGCGCCATGAGATCGAGCTCGCTGGGCCAGATGTACCGGTGTGGTGTCCGTCCGATCTGCGCTTCCCGCCCGTCCGATAGCTCTGGACCGAATCGCACGTGGTGCGAGATGACGTGCTGGTTCAGTACGTCATAGGTATCGACCAGGATATACCCGGGCTGGCTCACCTCGACGGTCCCGCCATGGCCGGGTGGCAGCGAACGCAGCTGTGGCACCCAAAGCTCGACGACGAAGCTCCCACCGGGTGCAAGATGACGGGCAGCATTCTGGAAACACCGGACCTGTTCTTCCTGTGTCAGGAGGTTGGAGATGGTATTGAATACCAGGAATGCAAGAGAGAAGTTGTCGCCCGCAACTGCCGCGGTCATGTCTCCCTGAACGACGGGAATGCGGTCCTCTCCGACCTTCTCACGCAGACGGGAGATCATCGCGTGAGACAGTTCGATGCCGCTGACCTGGACCCCCGCCTCTGAGAGAGGGATGGCGACGCGACCTGTGCCAACGGCGAACTCAACGGCCGGACCGTCGCCCGCGAGCTTTGACAGGGCCACTACCGTGGGGACCAATACCTCGGGAGAGAACACTCCCTCTCCGGGGGTGTCGTACTGTCTCGCGGTCTCGTCGTCCCAGAGTTGTTGCTGGTTGATCATCGAGCCACTATCGCACGCGATGCGCGGATCATCCACCCGCCTGAAAAGCAAGATTGCACGGAAGCCGGTCGTCGATGGCAATCGATACGACCCGAGGGCAACCGCCAGCTCCACGCGTTGTTGATGAAACGAGGGTTCCACGCCGGGGGCGTTGAGCGTGGCTTGGCCTGACTCGAGGACCTTCATGATGTCCGGTGCGAAGCGCATGGCCAGGACGATCCGGAGGGCTGGCCAGTTCATGTCCGTCAGGGGCGTGGGGAAGCGGCCGCGACCGGGCTTTCCGGGACCGCTTCCTTGTGTAACCGGGCGCTTCAGCCTCCCGTCGTCGTGCTGGCCTCGGAGCGCATAGATTTTGCGCCGATGTGACCCGCCAGGGCGGTCACGCCGGGGCCTCGATACCCTTTCAGCCCGCGCCCGGACACGTCCACAGCCAGGTGGTGTTCACGCCGGAACTCGTTGCCAGGCAGAGCACCCAGCGCCGCTAGCTGCGCTCGGCCACAACATTGGTTGCGCGGTGAAAAGCGAAACCTCTTCGGCAGGTGGCCACCACGCAGTCAGGGCGATGACGACGAAACTTCGAGGTCGATTTCAACGCTCGGGTGCGGTAGCTGCGGACACTCCCGCTGGTGTACCAGCTGCTCGCGGTCGCGGACGCCGGCGGACACCTCGTGCGTCGCTCCCCCGTCTCGTCGACCCCTGTTGGGCTAGTGCGAATCGGATGTATCGTTGACTATCGTTCGCGACTCGCAGAGGAGAGCATGATGCGTAATTCGTACCCGGCTGGCGGATTTGGCGCCCCCAACATCGACGGCATGTGGCAGGCCGTTGAGGAGTTGCGTTCACGGTTTGAGAAGCGCTCGGGCACTCGGGCTGGCCGAGGCGAAGTACGGTCGGCGATACTGACCCTGCTCGCGGAACGGCCGATGCACGGCTACCAGATCATCGGTGAGATCGAGGAGCGCAGCCGTGGCAGCTGGAAGCCGAGTGCCGGCTCGGTCTACCCGACGCTGCAATTGCTGGCCGATGAGGGGTTCATCAGTGCCGAGGAATCCAACGGCCGCAAGATTTACTCGCTGACCGAAGCCGGCCGGGAAGAGGTAGCGGGTGCAGATGCGTCAGCGCTCTGGGAGTCAACTGGTCCGGCATCAGGCACAGGGTTTACGGCGCTGCCCAAGGCTGGCGTCGAGCTCGCGCAGGCTGCGTCCCAGGTCGGTCGCACAGGCTCCCCGAAGCAGGTACAGGAGGCCGTGGCGGTGCTCGAGGAGGCACGGCGTCGGCTGTATTCGATCCTCGCCCAGGACTGAGGGGGTGACGTCGGTTCGCCGGGACAGGGCAGATCCGGTACCCGGCGCCGGGAACACCCGTGCCCGTTACCGACGCATCCTGCGCTTCGCCGCGTGGCATCTCGCGGTGACGTGGTGGTTTGAGCTGTTCCTCCCCCGCATCGGACTGGTAAGGATTGCCGAACGCACCCGGACCAAGAGGATGCTGCGCTTTGCGCAGCGCTTCCATGTGCTCGCCGTGGACCTTGGCGGTCTGATGATCAAGGTTGGCCAGTTCCTGTCGTCCAGGCTCGATGTGCTCCCGCCCGAGATCACCAAAGAACTTGAGGGCCTGCAGGACGAGGTGCCCCCGGTGTCGTTCTCCGCGATCCGCAGCCTTGCCGAGGCGGAGCTGGGTGCGCCACTGGACCGGCTGTTCGCCTCGGTCGAGGAGACGCCGATCGCAGCAGCTTCCCTCGGGCAGGCGCACCGGGCCCAACTTCTCCGCACCGATGCCGCCGACACCGGGCTCGGCAGTGTGGCGCTGAAGGTACAGCGACCCGGCATCGGCGCCATTGTCGACGTCGACCTGGCGGCACTGCGCAAAGTGGGCGGCTGGCTCAGCCACGTGCGCTTGGTGTCCGCTCGTGCCGACGTGCGAGCCCTGGTCGAGGAGTTTGCGCAGACCAGTCTCGAGGAGATCGACTACCTGCATGAGGCGGTGAATTTAGAGCGCTTTGCCGCTGATTTCGCCGACGACGACAGGGTGAGCGTGCCCGACGTCGTATGGGAGCGCAGCACCCGCCGCGTGCTCACCCTCGAAGATGTCACGGCGATCAAGATCACGGACTCAGAGGCGCTTCTCGCGGCCGGCATCGATCCGGCTCAGGTTGCCCCGGTTTTCGCGTCGGTCATGTTCGACCAGATGTTCATGAACGGCTTTTTCCACGCCGATCCGCACCCGGGCAATATCTTTGTCACTCCGAATACAGAGTCACCCACAGAGCGCCCTTGGAAGCTGACGTTTATCGACTTCGGCATGATGGGTGAGGTTCCGCCCAGCACCCGCAGCGGCCTGCGGAAGCTGCTCATCGCGGCCGCCTCGCGTGACGGTAAGGGCTTGATGACCGCGATCAGCGACGTGGGTGTGCTGGTGCCGTCGGCCGACACGGCCGAGCTCGAGCGGGCTATGACGCACCTCTTCGCCCGGTTCGGCGGGATGGGCTTCGCCGAGCTTCGGGAGGTGGACCCGCGGGAGTTCCGTGATTTTGCGGTGGAGTTCGGCGACGTGGTTCGCTCATTGCCGTTCCAGATGCCGGAGAACTTCCTGCTCATCATCCGGGCGATGTCACTGACGTCGGGTGTGTGCAGTTCTCTGGACGCCCGGTTCAATCTCTGGGACTCAGTCGAACCCTATGCGGCCCAGCTGCTGCGCGACGAGCGCGGCAACATCGTGCAGGACGTGGCACAACAGGCGCTCGACGCCGCCGGGACCGCCCTGCGGCTGCCGAAACGACTCGACGGGCTTGTCACCCGAATCGAGGACGGTTCACTATCGGTGGCCAACCCGCGCCTCGAACGCCAGGTGGCACGGCTTGACCGCACCGCACAGCGATCGGCATCGGCAATCGTATTCGGCGCCCTGCTCATCGCAGGTTCCGTGGTCCGAGCGGACGACACGGTGCTCGGCAACGTTCTGATGATCGCATCGGTGGTTCCGTTGCTGCATGGCCTATGGGTAGGGCGCCGCGGTCTCTAACGTACGTTTAGCCTCGGTCCCCCATGGGTTCCGTCGCAGGCTGGGGGTTGCGCCGCAGGCCGGCGCTCTGGTGCCGACCGAAGCGATCCGCGGTTCTGAGATCCTCGGGTTTGCCTCGCCAGAGCACCCAGGAGGGCCACTACGCTGAGTAAATGAACGAATTGCTCCCGGAACCCGTTGCGGCCGTTGCCCGGAAGACCCTGGGCCGATCGATACTGGCTTTCGCCTCGGTTCAGACCACGGTAATCGCAGGGCTCGTACTTTTGGACATGGTGAAGAAGCGCCGTCGCAGCAAGCGCAAGGGGTTCCCGCGCCCCGGCACTTTTGAGAACGCCGTCTCCGACTCTCAGGTCACGACGTACACCTACGGAGCCGACCTTTACCGCGACATGATCCGTGCGATCGGCGAAGCCAAAGACCGGATCTTTATTGAAACGTTCATCTGGAAGGACGACGACACCGGACGGGAGTTCAAAAACGCCCTGGATGAAGCCGCCCGCCGCGGCGTCGAGGTCTTCGTCATCTATGACGGGTTCGCCAATCTCGTCGTGCCACGCTCCTTTTTCCGGTTCCACCCGGACATCCACGTGTACCGCTTCCCCGTGATCCGTCCCTCATTGCTCCTCAAGACCCTACGCAGCACCGGACTTGACCACCGCAAACTCCTTATCGTCGATGATCACATCGGTTTCGTGGGCGGCTATAACATCGGCTCCCTGTATGCGACGGAGTGGCGGGACACACATCTCCGGCTCGCCGGTCCGTCGGTTTGGGATCTTCGCCAGGCGTTCGTAAACGTTTGGAACGACCACGCTTCAGGGTCCCTGCCCGAGATACCGCACACAACTCCGGATGTATGGGAGCCGCGGATCCGGGCCGTGAACAACATCCCGGCGAATCTTGTCTTCCCCATCCGCGGGGTCTACCTGGATGCGATTGACCGGGCCCGGGACCACATTTACGTCACTATGGCCTACTTCATACCGGACCAGCAGATCCTCAGAGCGTTGCTCGGTGCCAGCAGGCGGGGTGTCGATGTGCGGCTGATCCTCCCTGAAGATTCGAACCACATCCTTTCGGACTGGCTCTCGCGCGGCTCCTACCGGTCTCTGCTTGAAGCGGGAGTCACCGTCCTGCTCTACCGCAACGCAATGATCCACGCCAAGACGGCAACGATCGACGGCAGCTGGTCAACCGTGGGCAGCGCCAACATCGACAGGCTGAGCCTGACCGGCAACTACGAAATCAATCTCGCAATCCATGACGAGAATTTCGCCTCCGACATGCAGAAGATATTCGACGTCGACAGCGCGAACTGCCGGATACTGACCCTGGAAGAATGGCAGGACAGGCCCCCGCTCGCGCGGTTCAGCGAAGCGGTTCTGGTCCCGCTCCGGCCCTTGCTCTGAGTCGGATGTGCGGTCATGGTCGACGGACGAATATATTTCGGCGCCGGGCTGCCCCCCGCACCGTGGGGGACGATGCGTTGGCTGCCCTCGACTTCGATGACGCGCCGTTTGGTAGCGGTGGCCCTATCGCCCACCGAGTTCGGCTGCTGGTCGGGGTCAGCCGCCAAGCCGGAGGGTGATGACCAGGCTGATCAGCGCGATCATGCCGGCCAGAAGCATTGCTGCCCCAGGATTGCCGAGGTTCAGGGTCCATCCCAGGCCGAAGCGGCGCGGGACCAGCAGGGCATGGTCTTCCCTGTTGATGTAGACGAGGCCACCGTGCCAGTACTTATCGTCGTCCCGGTGCGTCAGGCCGGTGCCTTCGTCGCTCTCGTCCCGCTCCCGGTTGTTCCTGGCCAGGACCACTACGGTTACTACAACGGCGGCCAGGATCGGCAGCGCGATCACCAGCGGCGCCCACGACGTGACTGTTCCGGTCCACATCAACAGCGATGATCCGAGCATTCCCAAGTCGATCATCGCGACCAGCCCGAGAAGCGCCTTGGCGCCCAGTGACATGTACTGCCGGGACCAGCGCGCGGAGCCGACCGGGCGGGCAGGGTCAATGTCGGGTCTGCTGCGGACGACGGCCGCCGCCATACCCCCGAGGAGCGCAGTCATGCCGATCTGCACGAACACCAATGTGAAAGCCGTGCCGACCGACTTGGCAACCACCCGGTTCGGCACACCTGTCGAGCCATAGTGCACCGCGAGCATTCCGGGCATCGACGGGTAGCTCACGACACCGATCACCACCGTGGCCGCCGTGATGACCAGCGCCGGCGCCAGCCAGAGCCAGGGGAACCGCGGAGGGGCGGTCCGCAGTTCGGTGTCCACCGTGATGCCTTGGTGCAGGCCTGTGTACCAGCCCCCGGCGGCCTTCGCGGCCCGGATCTCCTGATTGGCCAGGAAGAAGCAGCCGTACCAGACGCCAACTAGCACCAGCACCGACAACGGCAGGAGCATCGGTTCGCCGGTCAGAGTGTAGATGCCAACACCGACCCCGGCGGCGATGAGCCCGCTGATGAGTACCCGCAACCGATAATTGCGGACCTGCCGGACCACCACCGGATCCCCGGCATGCCGGGCCGGTACCCGGACGCCGAAAGGCACGGTCGGACTGTTGATCGAAGGCAGCACCAGCGCAAGTACGAGCACGAGCGCTAACAACACAGAACTCAAGATGATGGCAATGCTCATGGCGTGTCCTCTCGCTGCGTGGCACTAAATGAATCGAGCACCGACCGGCATGTCCGAAGCACCTCGTCGGACGGTAAGCCTTTGGCGACGGCCTCGGCCAGAAGGGTTCGTGCCCTCGCGGTCCACTCCGCGGGGAACGAAGGAGCCGCGGCTGTCGTAGCCACTACCGCGCCAGTGTTGCGGTTGAGCCGCATTAGTCCCTCCTGACGCAGGAGGTCATAGGCCTTGTTCACGGTGTGGAAGTTGATCCCGAAATCGGCAGCGAGCGTCCTGGTGGCAGGCAACGAACTGCCCTCAGTCAAAACGCCCTCCGCGATCGCCTCCACGATCTGGTCCCGAAGCTGCTGATAGATCGGCACCTCACTGCCCAGGTCCACGTTGAGGATCATCGCTGCCCGCCTTCCTCTTTGCTATATCTGTTATAGAACAAAGCGTGATCGAGGGCAACGGACCCGATATAGGAGCCCCTCATGAAAATCTGTGGGGGAAGAGCGCTGATGCGCAGGGAGAGCTTCCCCCCGCACAATGCCGGTGGGCGGCCGTTTTCCCTTAGCCGATGCCGACTTCCAGGGACTCCTGCCCCAACCGGGCGGCCCGCCCGGACAGTCGACGCTCAAGGTACCGGGCCAAGTGGGAAATCAGGACGTTGGTGACGACGTAGACCGCCGCGATGATCAGGTACGTCTGGATCAGGTGGTTCGTGTAGGCCGTGAGATTGTTGGAGGTTTTCATCAGTTCCGGGTAGCTGACGGCGTAGCCCAGGGTGGTGTCTTTGAGCAGCACGACCAACTGCGCCACCATGGACGGCACCACAATCCTGACCGCCTGGGGAAGGACGATGCTGCGCATGAGCTGCCCTTGCGACAGGCCCAGGCTCAGCCCGGCCTCGCTCTGGCCGGCGGGAAGGGCCCTGATCCCTGCCCGGAAGATCTCGGCCATGACCGCCGAACTGCACAGCGTGATCGGGATAACCAGCTTCCAAAAAATATCCGGGTTGATTCCGTATTGGGGAAGCCCACTGACAAAGATGTAGACCACCAGGAGCAGCGGAACCGAGCGGAAGAATTCAATCCAGCCCGTGGAAAGGCGCCGAAGTGGCGTGCGCTCCGACAGCCTGCCGAGCGCAAGGACCAGTCCAAGGGGCAGCGCAAAAACCGCGGACACAGCCGCCGCGGTCACGGTGTTGCCCAGCCCGGCAAGCAGGAAGAGCAGGTAGGGCCCTTGCGTGAATTCAGCCCAGCGGTCGGCGGCAAGCTGCCCCGCCTGGCCAAAGCGCAGCAGCACTGCCGCCGCGAGCCCGGCGATACCGACGAGGCTGAGCACTGTCAGGATGCGGATCCGGCGCCGCGCCCTCGGTCCGGCCGTGTCGAAGAGACTGTCCTGGGTGCTCATGGCTGGAAGCCCTTCATCGCTGAACCCGCAGCCGTTGTTCCAGCCGGGCTCCCAGGCCGCCGGCCAGCAGGGAAATGATCACATAGGCGACGGCGGCCAACAAGTAGGTGGTCAGCCCAAGCGCCGCTTCGTTATTGATCTCCGAAACCTGGAGGGTAAGGTCCTTCACGCCTATGACGCCAGCCAGGGAAGAGCTGAGCAGGATGCCGATGAATACGTTGACCACGGGCTGGACCACGCTGCGGAAGGCTTGGGGAAACAGCACGTACCGGAGCACTCCGAAGAAATCCAGGCCAATGGAGCGGGCGGCCTCAACTTGGCCCACCGACACCGCGTTGACGCCCGTCCGGATGGCCTCACAGGTGAACGCGCCACCCAGCAGGATCATGGAGATGGCCGCGCAGCTGAACAGGTCGAAGGTGATACCGATGTCCGGGAGGCCGAAGGTCACCACCACCAAGAGACTGATCAGCGGAATGTTGACGAAGAGCTCCACGTACAGCCGCCCCAGCGCGCGCAGGGGCAGAATGGGACTGACCCGGCACGCGGCGATTGCGGTACCGACCACGAGCGAGCCGAGGAAAGCGACGGCCGTCAGGCGCACTGTCATCCAGAGTCCGGCCAGCAGATCATCAAGGTAGGTGGTGAACAACTGGTCCACAGGCGCGGCCCTAAGCGCCGATGGCAGGCGGCTTCGGCGGGTCGGTCTTGAGGACCTGGCCAACCGTGGCTTTCCACAGCGCATCCCAGGAGCCATCGGACTCCACGATTTTCAGCCACGCGTTGACGAACGCCAGTGCGTCCGTGCCCTTGTGAAGCCCTATGCCGTACTTGTCGCTGTTGCCGAACGTCTCGCCGACGATTTTCACGTCCTTGTTCTTGGCAGCATTGGACAACAGGATGGACTGGTCGATCACGTAAGCCTCCACTCGGCCCTGCTGGACCGCGGCGAGGCACTTGGGGTTGTCGTCAAAGGTCTGGACGTCGGCCTGCGGGGCAACCTCCTTAAGGAGGGTCACGCCTGTGGACGCGCTTTGGGTTGCGACCGTTTTGCCTGCGAGATCGGCCACGGACTTGATGGAGGTGTTGTCCGCCTTGACCAGGATGGCCGACTTTGACTCGTAGTAGGGGCCGCCGAAATCCACTTTCTCGGCGCGCTTGGCTGTGATGGAGTAGGTGGCAAAGATGACGTCCACCGAGTTGTTCTGCAGCAGCGTCTCACGCGTGTCCACGGTTACCTGCGAGAGGTTCTCCTTGGGCTCGCCGATGATGTATTTAGCCAGCAGCTGTGACAGACCGGCGTCGAAGCCGGCCACCTTGCCGGTGGCCGGATCCCGCAGCGAGAAGAGCGTCGACGTGTCGGTGCCGCCGCGCACCAGCTGGCCTTTGGCCTTGATGGCCTTCGCCCAGGCGCTCGCCTGCACCACGGAGTCCGCGGCCACCGCACCCTTGGCCACGACGGCGTCGAAGGCGGCCACGTCGATGACCGAGCCGCCGGCCGCCCCGCTGGACGTACCGGAGCCGGCGGGCGCCGGCAGGGACGGTGTGCCGCCGCACCCGGCGAGGGCCCCTGCCCCCAATGTTCCCAGCCCCAGGGCGAGCGCTCCCCGCCGGCTCAAGAGCAGTGAAGAAACGCGTTCAGGATCTGACATGAGCTGGTCCTCTCGTGGCCGGCGACACCCACCCGATCGCCGTCGTGGGTTCCAACCTACGACCGATTCCCTGTCGAGTTGGCGAACGCCACAAAAAACAGTCCCGGATCGTAACAATAAGCGGACTGATAATCGCTTAGCTGTGCCCGCTTCGAGGGCAGAAAGGCAAGCTGGCCCTTGAGGCCGGGGGCTCAGGATGATCGGTCCAGCAGCGGTGCCATGCCCGGATTGATCACGACCACACAGTCGGGACGGCAAGTGTGCGGACTATGCATTCCGTCAGCCTGACGGCGAAAACCACACCCGGGACGGCATCGGGCGCGGAACGTCAGCTGGTCAGTACTCACCCTTGATCACGAAGTAGGAGCCTCGGATAACGCCTGCCAGCTTTGATTTCTGGCGGGCGAACTTGAAACGTGATGCCAGTTCGTCTGGAATCTCCATGCCTTCGGCGAGTTTGAATCCGACCGCGCGCTTCCCGCCGTCCTCGATGCTGTACATGACGTTGATCGACAGCCCCGACTCGTAGAACACGTAGTCCATCCGCAAACCGTCAACTTCGAAGGCGGTTGCTTCGAGCGCGCGGGAGGCGATGACTATGTCGCGCTCGTCCCTCAGGATGCGGCTCACCCGGCCGACCACCTCGGGAACCTCGCTGGCACGGCTAACGGTGAAGACGTGGTCGTATTTGTTGCGGTAGTAGCGCCCCTCGTTGGCGCGTAGCCCAGCCAGCGACCCGGCCACTGGAGACGACTCCAGGCCGACCGTAGAAACGTTCTCGAAGTCAACAACGTACTGCATGCGTCCTCCTGAGCAGATGTGATGGACCAACGATAACGTGACTACGGCCCATCCCGTTCGTCCAGGCCATATGCGCCAGCCGGGACATCCCCCGGCGTTCACGGTGGCATCCCAGCGGAAGATGGAAGCATGGGGACATGACTCCTGCTCACGGTTTTTCCGGCTTCGTCCGGCGTCCCCAACCCATCAAACCCAAAGCCGGTCAAGAATCGGTGTGGGACTACCCGCGGCCGCCACGGGTCGAGCCGCGAGCCGAACGGGTCATCGTGCGAGTTGGCGGGCAGGTGATTGCCGACACCACCGATGCAGTGCGCGTCCTGGAGACCAGTCATCCGCCTGTCTATTACTTGCCATTGGACTCATTCCCTGCCGGTGTACTCGTCCCGGTCGAAGGCACCAGCTTCTGCGAGTTCAAGGGAGAAGCGCACTACTTCGACGTCGTTGCCGGCGGAGTCGTCGTTCCCCGTGCCGGGTGGACGTACCCGGAACCCACCCGGGGTTTCGAGGCGCTCAGGACCCGAGTGGCCCTTTACCCGGACCGCATGGACTCTTGCGAGGTCAACGGCGAGCAGGTGAAATTCCAGGATGGTGACTTCTATGGCGGTTGGATCACCACGCAGATCGTTGGTCCGTTCAAAGGGGGCCCGGGCACGGCCGGGTGGTGAGCACATCGCTCCTGCGCCGGCAAGACTTGCCCCTGGCTTGGTGTCAGCTGGCTCCGCAAATTCGTTGTGCCAAGTATTTCCGGCCCCGGAAGGACAGCTGGGACTGGCCCCACCGGGCGATGTCGGTTAGGGACGGCCGGTGTCGTTGCCGGCGCGCGTACGCCAGCTGGCGGCCACCCCGTCATCGGGGCGGTCGCCAGCTTCAGTGCACTGTTGGTGTTAGTGCTCCGCTTCTGCGGCAGCCTTCCTGGCGTTCTTCTCGGCGTCCTTTTCGGCGCGCAGAGCCTCCGTCTCGTGCTGTTCCTCGGCTTTTTCCTGATGGATAACCTCTGCGAAGAGCTTCTCCATCTCCTTGGCCACGCCGGCGGCTGAGGCCGGGTTCTGGCCGGTCACCAGCCGGTCGTCAACCACGACCTTCTCCTCAAAGACGCCAGCGAAGACGTGGGTGGCGCCCTGTTCCTCAAGCCGGTCTGCCAAGAAGAACGGGATGACCTTGTCCTTCCCTGCGGCGACCTCCTCCTCGTTGGTGAAGGCGGCCACCTTCCGGCCCTCGACCAGGCGAAGGCCGTTTTCCAATTCCACGTTCAGCAGGCCGGCCGGTCCGTGGCAGACCGCGCCCACCAAGCCGCCGGCGTTGTAGACGCTGGCCACGAGATTCTGCAGCCCTTCGCTGTCCGGGAAGTCCCACATGGTGCCGTGGCCGCCCACGAGGAAGACGGCGTCGTACTGGTCGGGATCAACGACGTCGACGCGGGCCGTGTTGTAGAGACCGGCGCGAGTGGCCTCGTCCTCGGTGAAGGCAACCTGGATGGGATCTTTTGAGTCCACCTCATCGCGCGGAGGCTGGCCGCCCTGGATGGACGCAAAGTCGACGAAATGCCCGGAATCCTTGAAGACCTTCCAGGGATGTGCAGCCTCGGCCACGTTGTAGCCGGTCTTCTCTCCGGTATCGCCGATCTCGGAAACGCTGGTCAGTACCATGAGGATTTTCTTCATGAAGTGTTCCTTTCGTCTACCTTCCACCCTACGCCCGGCCCGATTCGGGCCCTCGCGCCCCTCTTAGACAGTGGTAGTCGCCTGCGCTGCTAACCGCGCGCACGTGACCGCCCGCACGAGGTCGCACCGAAAACGGATACACGAGCAGAAAGTCCACCTCCGGCCCCGTGCGGACGAGCATATGTCGCCGGTACCGGTCAGGAGGCGGGTAGGCTCGGCATTATGACCATTAACTCTTCATCCGACCGTGTCCGGCGACCGGGCGGCTGGCTGCCCGAGCAACAGGACGACCTTGAGGACTGGATTGCCGGCCACCGGGAACGGGTGGAGGCACGGGGTGAAGATGTTCCTCTGCACCCCGTGATCGTGGAGTTCCAGGAACTCATTGCCAGCGATCCGGTTGTCCGTCTTTACATGACGGAGATGATCGAGCAGGTTCCGAAGTCGAAGCCCTACCGCAAACGGCACCTCACGAGCGTTGACCAGATGCTCCGGCTGATCAACGAGGTCCTGACGACGGCCCCGGAGTTCAGCGAAGGCGGCATGGTCACCACGCCGTTGACGGCGATCCTCGATTGGACCATGGGAACCGAGGCCGGGTTCGCGGCCCACCGCGATCCGCGGATCGTCGCCATGTTCCGCAGGATTCTGGACGCCTGGTGCGTGTTCCTGACCAGCGAGGACTCGCTGTATGTGTTAAACGACTCGCCGTCCGGGTGGATGTCGGAGAAGGCGCGGGAGGTCGTCGGGATGGACGACTACCAGCACGATGCCCTCGCCGAGCACTGGGGCTTCACGTCGTGGAACGATTTCTTCGCCCGCCGGCTCACCTCGACTTCCCGACCCGTGGCTGCACCCGAAGACGACAAGGTCATTGTCAGCGCCTGTGAGTCGACCCCCTACAAGATCAGCTCCGACGTACAACGCCGGAGCCGGTTCTGGGTCAAGAACCAGCCCTACTCACTCGATGACCTCCTCGCCCGGGACGAGTCGGTGGACCAGTTCGTCGGCGGAACGGTGTATCAGGCGTTCTTGAGCGCGTTGAACTATCACCGCTGGCACGCCCCCGTCGCCGGAACGATCGTGCGGGCCTACCTCAAAGACGGCACGTACTTCTCCGAAGCGGAATCCGAAGGGGCAGACGCCGTCGACTCGAGGTTCTCGCAGTCATATCTGGCCCATGTCGCTGCCCGGGCGATCATCCTCATCCAGGCCGACGACCCCGTCATCGGTCTGATGGCGTTTATCCCCGTGGGCATGATTGAAGTCTCCTCCTGCGTCATCAATCCGGAGATCGTCCCGGGCCACCACGTGGACAAGGGCGACGAGCTGGGGTACTTCCAGTTCGGTGGCTCGACGGAGTGCCTCGTCTTCCGGCCCGGTGTCATCGACCAGTTCGCTCTAGCCGCCATCCCCCAGCCGCAGGATCCGAAAGCACCTCTCGTGCGGGTCCGGTCGAAGCTTGCGACCGCTAAGTCCTGAGGACGACGGCGCGGCTTCCTGATCTGCCGTTCACACTGGATGGATAGGGTTCGCCGAATCCGGATTGGCCAGGCGGTCCAGGTAGTCGGCGACTTCGGCGACGACCGGGCCGCTTGCCCCTGCGGCCCGGACGCCGAGACACGGCCTCAGGCATAGTCCAGGAACGGGCACCGCGAAAGGCACGGAGCGTGCAGTATCAGCCGCCTCCGGCGAGAATGAACTCATGACACACGCACGTTGGACGGCTCTCGGCACCAAGCCGGGCGGCCGCGATGAGCTCATAGAACTGCTCACCCGGAGAGGTGACGGCCTTACGGACCTAGGGTGTCTCCTCTACGAAGTGGGGACCAACGACGACCAACCCGACACGGTGTACGTCGCCGAGCTGTGGATATCCGAGAACGCACACCGAGCCTCCCTGGAACTTGACGCAGTGCGGAGCAGCATTGCCGAGGCCATGCCGCTGCTGTCGGGATTGATGAGCAGCCAGGGTTTCGAAGTCGCCGGATCTCCACTGCGCGATTGAGGACCGGCTTACGCCGGGTACGCCTCCGGCCCAACAATCGGAATCGCATGCGGCCGCTGACTGCGCCGACGTTAGCGAACGAATCCCGCGATCACTTCACGCGAGGGGATTGGTGCAGGCTCGCGTCCGCCCCCTTCGACAGACAGGAGTTTCGCGTCTGCAGACGGTTGCGGAACCAGGATTTGCTGGATGGCTGGGGCCAGGACTGTGACCAATTGGTCGGTTCCTGCGGTGAGGAGTGCGGGTACGCCGATAATCTGCCGGCTTGTGACGACGCCTACGAGCATGGATGAGGCGAGGCCTGCGCGCAGCGCGGCATCCTTATCTGCGCGTGCGCGGGTTCCCTCCAGGACCCGGGACTGGATGAAGCTGCGCAGCTGCTCGGCCGCGCTTTCGTTGACGATCGCACCGCGCAGCATTGCCATAAGGGGCTCCGACACATCGTCCGCACCCTCCCAGGCGCCCAGGTAGGCTCGAACGACCCGTTCGCCGAAGTGGTCGTCGGGTCCTTCGAATGCCGTACGGAGTTCCTGGGTGGCTAAGGTATGGCCGCGACGACGTCGATCTCGACCAGGAAGTCTCCCAGGAACGATCCCACGGTGGTTCGCGCCGGGTAGGGCGCTTCCATGAACTCCGCGTAGATTGCGTTGAACCCGGCGAAGTCCCGGCCCGGGTGGTGCAGATGGACGGTGGCCTTGAGCACATGGGAAAAGTCCAGGCCGTGCGCGTCGAGGACGGCGGCCAGGTTCTTCATCGTCTGCGCCGTCTGCTCTTCAATGGTGGTGCCAACGGTGTCGCCGGTGGCCGCGTCGTGCGGCGTCTGGCCGGCCGTGTAGAGGAAGCCGTTGGCGGCGATGGCCTGGGAATAGGGACCCGCCGGGCTGGGCGCGAGGTGGGTGCTGATCTGCTGTCGAGGCATGGAGCTGTGTCCTTTCATGCGGCCGGCCTGATGGCCGGCCAGGGTTGTTGATGTTGCCGGGTTTCTGATGTCCTAGAGGACCTTTGACAGAAAGGCCTGCGTGCGTTCGTGTTGCGGATTCCCCAGTACATCGGCCGGAACTCCGCTTTCGACGACGACCCCCTGGTCCATGAAGACCACCTGGTCGCTGACCTGGCGGGCGAAGCCGAGCTCGTGGGTCACTACGACCATGGTCATCCCGGCTTCGGTCAGGGACTTCATGACGTCCAGCACCTCCCCGACGAGCTCCGGATCGAGCTCCGATGTTGGTTCGTCGAAGAGCATGAGCTTGGGCTTCATGGCCAGTGCGCGCGCAATCGCGATCCGCTGTTGCTGCCCGCCGGAGAGCTCCTGGGGGTAGGACTGTCCCCGGTTGCCCAGCCCGACACGGTCCAGCAGGGTCTGCGCCTCGGCTGTGACCTCGTTCCGGGGACGTCCAAGGACGTGGACGGGCGCTTCGACGATGTTCTCCAGCACGGTCATGTGCGGGAACAGGTTGAAGCGCTGGAAGACCATGCCTGCGGTCAGTCGTGAGCGTGCCGTCTGGCGCTCTTTCATCTCGTAGAGGCGTCCGTTGCGCTCGGCGTAGCCGACCATCTGTTCGTCCACGTAAAGGCGTCCGGCGTCGACCTTTTCCAGGTGGTTGATGCACCGCAGGAAGGTCGTTTTTCCGGAACCGGACGGGCCGATCAGGCAGGTCACCGAGCCGCGTTCGACACTCAGATCAATGCCCTTGATGCGGACCACGGGCTCGCGGTCGCGGCTTTTTCAATAGTCCGTCCCGAGACCGGGAGCCTGGAATCGGTGCGTGAAATCCACCGGCTGCTGCACCTCGTCACGACAGTCTGCGATATCCAGTTCAACACGAACCACAGTGCCCTCATCGGTTCGGTTGTCTACGCGCTCCTGCCCTGCCGGGGGAACACGCCCAAGGCCGCGCATCGGCGCGTAGCCCAGGAAATCGGGGCATACGCCCACACGATCAGCACCTACCCGATCATCGCCGCCGTCGGAGGCATCGCGCCCCGGGTCGAGGACCTGCCCAGATCCAGATCTGAAGCGCTGCAAACGCTGCAGTATCTGATTCACCAGCACGCGGAAATTCCGGGCAAGAGTGGCGGGCGGGTCTCCGCCACCGGGCTTTTCGAGGACCACCGGATCCCGCTGAACCTCTTGAAAATCGGGGCATTCATCGACGACAACGGACTTGCCGATCTCGACGACATCGCCAAGATCCAGGCCCACGACGCCGAACAGCAAACGGACTATTTGGAAACCCTGCGGGCTTATCTGACGTCGAAGGGAAATATCTCCATGATGGCGGCACGCCTGCACGTACACAACAACACCGTCCGTTATCGGGTGGGACGCTTGGCAAAGGACTTTGACCTCGATCTGGACGACCCGCAGAAGCGGCTCTGGCTCTGGCTGCGCCTGACAACCATGGATCTCACACCTCAGGCAAGTCCGACCACGCAAAGGTAGGACCAGAACACAGCAGCAACTTGCATGCAAGGCGTGCCATCCTCCGCACTCGGACCACTATTCATCAGCGGTCAGCTGCACCGCGCCGGGGAGTGCGCCGCCCAATGATAGAGTCGGCGCTGCCCGCGGCGGTCCGGTGCGATGGCGAGGCCAGCCTGGCCGCCGCCGTCGTCGTCTCGTTCCTATTTGGAGCTCACTCCAGAGCTCTTCGGCTTCCAGAACGATTACGGGCGCTGGCTGTCCAGCGCACCGATGGCCGGCGGATCAGTACTCCTGCACCTGGCCACCTCTAGGCGCGAGCATCGCATCCGGCCTGCTCAGGACACCGCGAAGAGAGCCAGTGCAAGCCCTCCGGCTACCAGCGCCTCACGACTGCCGGCCAAGGCCGGCACTGCTTTCTGGCCCGATTTGGCGTGGAGCGTGAAGGTAGCAAGCAGCCACCCGACCGAGGCGAAGACCATCGACAGGGCCGCCAGCAGGTCAACCAGGAGGACGCCTAGTTCATGGCCGGGATGACCCGGCGCCGAGCCCGCATTGCTCGCGGCCTCGAACAGGACCCAGCTTCCAAGTCCGGCGAGGACGGCGTGATAGGCGGAAGTCGCGGGACCGTCGCCGACGAAAGGTGCCGACGACCTGAGTTGAAACAGCGTGCGTCCCGCATACCAAAGGAACACGGCTGAGAGGACAACCGCAAGCGGCAGCTGCGCGGCGGTTGCCCAGCCAAGTCCCACTGTCACGATGGTCCCGGCGATCAGGGCGGATCCCGTGGCATCCGCCTTTCCGACCATTGTTTTGGCGCTGATGACCGCGGCGAGGCTGCAAAGGACAACGGCACCGAAAACGACTACAAGAGCCGTCACTATGAAGGTGCTGCGGAAAATGAGGAGATTCCTTCTGGACAGTGCTAAGCGCTCTTCGGTTGGATGTGACGCTGGCTGACGGGCACTATTGGCCCAGTTTGTAGACGGTACTCCCCCCAACCTTCGCAGCCGGGAATGTTGCTTCGACCCACTGGGTGATGGCCGAGGACGTGCCGTTCGCACCAGGCCGTCCCGCGCCGGCCGTGTCGCGGCCAACGTTGCCCCGGGCTCCAGCCCCCTGGCCGGTATTCTGCGACTCCGGGACACCTGGTCCAGCCGGCATCCCCGGGCTGCCGGGGCCGCCGAAGCCACTGCCGGGGACGAAATAGGCTATCTGTCCTGCTGACACCATTTGCTTGAACTGGTCCAGCGTCGGGAACGGATCAGAGCCACTGAAGCCGCCGATGGCCATCACTGAAGTATTGGAACCAAGCTCAAGAGCGGCGGCACTGTTCGCCCCGACGGTGGCCGCGGACCATGTTTTCGTGGCCGTCTGCAGCAGTGCGTTCAATGCCGGGTCGCTGGGGGCATCCCGGAAGCCTCCGGGCGCTGCTCCTGCCTGGAGGGTAGCCGCTGCGGGGGAATCAGTGAACCGGCGCACTGCCCCGCCCCGGGCAGCGCCGTTCGGGCTGCTGATGCCGGCGAGTCCCATTGTTTGGTTGTTGGTCGCAGAGGCCGGGCCGGACGATGGCGAACCGCCCGTATGACCGGCTGCCGCCGTCGCCACAGTCCACGCGCCCGTGCCCAGGCCAGCTGAAAGGAGGGCCAAAATCGCCGCCGCCGCTCCGGCCCGGCCGGTCCGGGCCGGACCCGCCGCGATCAGGGCCGTGCTCAGGACACCGACGGCGAGCACAGTCCAACGAAGCCAGGGCAGCCACTCGGGGACGCTGGAGAGCAGGACAAACGACCAGACCGCGGTGAGCAGGACAGCGAAGCTCATTACCGCCCGCTCGGCGGGCCGGGAGCGGCCCCTCCAGAGCTGGACCCCCGCGATGCCGATCAAGGCCGCCACGGCGGGAGCAAGTTCGACAGTGTAGTAGGCGTGGATAGTGCCGCTCATGAAGGAAAAAACCACGGCCGTGGTGAGCAGCCAGGTGCCCCACAAGATCAGCGACGCGCGAACCATATCTGTTCGCACCGCCCGACGCATGAACCACAGCGCTGCGGTAAGAAGAACAATCGCCGCGGGCAGCAGCCACGCCACTTCAGCGCTGAACTCACCTCCGAACAGGCGGAGGACGCCGGGAGGGCCCCCGAGGGAGAATCCGCCACCGGCGCCGGGGAGGCCGTCGACTCCCCCGGGATAGTTGGGGAAGTCCCGCGCCACACCAACGCTGGGGTTACCTGCGTTGCGACCGAGGATGCGGCTCAGCCCGTTGTAGCCAAAGACGAGCTCCCAGAGGGAGTTCGTTTGTGAACCGGCCATATATGGCCGGGCGGACACCGGCAATAGCTGAAATATCAGTGCGTAGGCCCCAGCTACGAGCGTGATGCCACCAGCTGCGGCGAGCAAGTGCTGAAACCTCTTCTTTGGGGGAACCGGGGCGGCTACCAGATAGGCGAGCCCGAAAGCCGGTACGGTCATGAACCCCTGGAGCATCTTGCTCAAGAAGGCCAGGCCAACAAATGTTCCTGCCCAGAAGAGCCACGTGGGGCTGGCCTTCTGTGTGGCTGTCACCGTCATCCAGGCGGCGGTCATGAGGCAGAAGACCATCATGGCGTCGGGGTTGTTGAAACGGAACATGAGTGCGGCTACGGGTGTCGCGGCGAGTGCAGCTCCGGCGATAAGGCCGGCAGCGGGTCCCGCCGCCCTTTTAACGGCAAGGTAGAGCATCCCCACGGACGCGATTCCCATGACGGCTTCGGGCAGGAGCATGGTGAAGGAACTGAATCCAAACGCGCGGCCCAGCAGGGCGGGAATCCAGAAAGCTGCCGGCGGCTTATCCACGGTGATGGCGTTCGCCGGGTCCAGGGATGCGAAAAACAACGCTTCCCAGTTCTTCGTCCCTGACTGGATGGCCGCCGCGTAGAACGCATTGGCGTATCCCGAGTTCGTCAGATTCCATAGGTAGATGAGCCCTGTAAGCAGGAGCAGTACCGCGGCGGATGGCCGGACCCAACGTGGTTGCCCGTCGCCGTAGGCCAGGCGCTTCCACAGTGCTTCGGAAGAGGCCTGCCGGCGAGCATCGGGGGCTTCGTCGTTGGCGCGGCGGGTATCGGTGATGGATTCGGAGCTCATGGTGTCTTTCAATAGGTTACGGGCGCGCCGATGACCCCAGACGGGGGTGGCACGGCGAGGCTGCGGCGTGGGTGTTTGAAGACCCAGACCCGGAACAGGATGAACTTCAGCAACGTGGCCAGAAGGTTGGCGCCGACGACAGCGGCTACTTCGACACCCCTGGAAGGCTCTTGCCCGGAGTGAAGCCAGAACAGCGCCCCGGATGTCAGCGCCAGGCCCAGCGCAAAGATGGCAAGGCCTTGGAACTGATGCCTTACGGCACCGGCACGCCCGGAGACCCTGAATGTGAATAGCCTGTTGGCCGTCGTGTTCGCGACCGCAGTGATCAGCATCGCCACGAAATTCGCCGTCTGGGCATCGGCAATCGTGCGCATGAGAACAAAGAGTGCAAGGTAGGCCAGCGTCGAGAAGGCACCGATGACGCCGAAGCGGACCATTTGGCCCAGGAGGGCGCGGCTGCCGGCTTCCAGCTGTTTGCGGCCCAAGGCGTCGCGCAACTCAGCGACGGGGATCCGCCCGGTCATCATGTCGCGGCCAATCCGCACGATCCCCTTCAGGTCATCGATAGAAGTGCGCAGGATGTTAACGGAAGAGTCCGGGTCATCAATCCAGTCCACCGGCACTTCCGCCACCCTCAGGCCTGCCCGGTCTGCGATGACCAGAAGCTCCGTGTCGAAGAACCACGAATCGTCGACGGTGGACGGCAGAAGGGCCCGTGCTACGTCGGATCGGATGGCTTTGAAGCCGCACTGGGCGTCTGAGAATCGGGCGCCCAGTGAGCCCCGGAGGATCAGGTTGTAGCTTCGGGAGATGAACTCCCGCTTAGCCCCACGGACCACGCGCGAGTTCCGGTTCAGTCTCGTCCCGACGGACAAATCCGAATGCCCCGACAGCAGCGGTGCGATGAGCGGCCCGAGCGCAGCCAGATCAGTGGACAAATCAACATCCATGTACGCGACAACTGCCGCCTCCGACTCAAGCCACACTGTGCGGAGCGCCAGTCCGCGTCCCTTCCGGTCCAGATGCACGGCCCGCACTTCGCTCAGTTCACTGCAAAGGTTGCTGGCTATGTCCATAGTCGAGTCTGTGCTGGCGTTGTCCGCAATGGTGATGACAAACCGGTGCGGGAAACTTTCCTTGAGGTAGGAGAGCAGGCGCCGGATCGCCGGCTCCAGGGCGGCTTCTTCGTTGTAGACCGGTATTGCGACGTCGAGAATCAGGGCTCCGTCGGATGTGCAGACCGGAGCCCGTTCGGGCCGGATGGCAGGTCTTCGGTCGACGGCCGACACACCGGAGGGGCTCTGTTCCCCACGGTCGTGTCGCTCCGGGGGTTCGGCGGGGAGCGTCTCGGCCTGGGTGGTCACGGCGCTGCACATGTTCTCACGCTAGGCAACGAAGATGAGAGCATCCCCGAGGGACCCTGTACGCCCGCCGTAAAGCGCCCCGACGGGCACACGTCGCCCAAATTGTCGCCAGGCACCCGGGGACACTCATAGGTTGATGGGCGTCGAAACCGGAAACAGCTAGTCACCCGGTGCCGCGACCAACACGGCCGGCTTGACGGCCTTGACCGCATATCTGCGTCCGGGCCCGCTCGGTCACATGGTGGCCTGGACCGACAAGAGCCGGAGCC
Organism: Arthrobacter sp. 10N418; assembly: GCF_056394725.1. Classification (NCBI taxonomy): domain Bacteria; kingdom Bacillati; phylum Actinomycetota; class Actinomycetes; order Micrococcales; family Micrococcaceae; genus Arthrobacter; species Arthrobacter sp. 10N418. Next base: position 7,348 of record NZ_JBFTIK010000031.1, on the reverse strand, counting down.
GGGTGTTCACGCTTTGGGTGCGGTACCGAGGGTGACGTCGGTTTGTTGTTCCTTACCGCCGCGGAGGAAGGTCATCTTGACGGTGGCGCCTGCAGGGTGTTCCCGCACGGCGGCGGTCAGTTCTTGGTCGTCCTGGACGGCGCGGCCATCGATGGCGGTGATGACATCACCGTTGCGGATGCCGGCTTTCTCGGCGGCCGATGCGGCAGCGACACCGGTTACCTCGGCACCGACGGTAAACTGCGAACCGGTCCCGGCCGCCCGAGGCGCCACGCTCGCGCCGAGCTGGCCCTGGGTCGCGGACCCGTTGTCGATGATTTCCCGGGAGATGCGTTTGGCGTCGTTGATCGGGATGGAAAACCCGACGCCGATGCTGCCGGTCTGCGCACCGGCCGTCGTTGCCCCGGCGGAGGCGATGGCGACGTTGACGCCCATGACCTCCCCGGCGGTGTTCAGCAGGGGCCCGCCGGAGTTTCCGGGATTGATCGCGGCGTCGATTTGCAGGACGTTGATGCTGATGTCGGCCTGGCCCGCTGCGGTGTTCTGGGAGCCGCCAGGCGGGGCGAAGCGGAAACGGCGCCCGTTGCTCCCGGCCGCCCCGATCGGGTCAGGCACAGCGGAGGAGGCGATGCTGATTGTTCTGCTCAGTGCCGAGACGTGGTTGTTCCCTATAGTCCGTACCGATACCTGAATACGACAACGCATCCGGCCCCTGGCCGCTACACAGCGCATCTTTTTGAAGAGCCGGGTCCCCTGCCGGATGCGCACGGTGATCGTGGCTGGCGAGCTGCGCGAGTCCGAAAGCTGGCAAGTTACCGTGAGTTCGGCGACCAACCGGTTAACGGTTCGGGAACCTTCTCCATGGATGCCCCGAAACCGCCGGTGCGGGCTTCCGAACGGATAAGACTCAGGAGACAAATCCGCACTCTGGCGCTGCTGCGCCGAAAGGTCTCAATCCCATGACTTCAGCAAGAACCACAGGCGTGGCCGCTGCCGCGCTCCTCGGTGCCGCCCTGCTGGCCGGCACCGCCGTCGCGCCCTCCATGGCCGACGCCGGCCATCACGCGAACCAGGATCCCCGGGACAACGCTTCCGGCCAGCAGGAGGGCCAGGAGCGCCAGGAGGGCCAGGACGGCAAGGTGGCCAAGCACGTCCTACTGCTCTCGGTGGACGGCCTGCATCAGAAGGACCTCGACCGGTACGTCGCGGCGCATCCGCAATCGGCGCTGGCCGCACTGGTGAACCACGGCACAAGTTACACCCACGGGCAAACTCCCGTACCCTCCGATTCCTTCCCCGGCATGGTCGGGCAATTCACCGGCGGCAATCCCGGAACGACCGGGATCTACTACGACGACACGTTCAACCGGGCACTCCTGCCCGCCGGCACCACCGACTGCAAGAACACTGCCCCCGGAACCGAAGTGGCCCTGACCGAGGCCGCGGACAAGAATCCGAACGCGCTTGACGCCGGACAGGGCCTGACCGGGTTGCCCTCCACCATCATGAACATGACCGGCCAGCCGGTATCCCTGCTCAATCCGGCAGCCCTGCCCGTGGACCCCGCCACGTGCAAGCCCGCCTACCCACATCAGTACCTGAAGGTCAACACGGTCTTCGAAGTTGCCAAAAGCGCGGGCCTGACCACCGCGTGGTCGGACAAGCACCCCGCGTATGAAATCCTCAACGGACCCTCCGGTAAGGGAGTGGATGATCTCTTCACGCCCGAAATCAACAGCAAGGCACCCGCACCGTTCACCGGCGACTGGACGCAGGATAACGCCGCAACCCAGCAGTATGACGGCTACAAGGTACAGGCGGTACTGAACGAAATCGGCGGCAAGGACCACTCCGGCACCCGGGCCGCGGCCGTGCCGGCCGTCTTCGGCATGAACTTCCAGTCCGTCTCCACCGCCCAGAAGCTGCCGACATCAGACGGACTCCCGGGCGGCTACCTTAGCGGCGGCGCCGTGCCCGGGCCCCTGCTGAGCAAGGCCCTGGATTACGTGGATTCCTCCGTCGGTAAGCTGGAGTCGGCCTTGTCGGCCTCCGGGCACGCCGAGGACACGACAATCATCCTCTCGGCGAAACACGGACAGTCACCGATGGACCCGAACCAGCTCACCAGGGTTCCGGACAGTACGATCATCGACGGCCTCAATGCGGCCTGGAAGGCCGCCCACCCGGCGTCGGCGGACCTGGTGGCGTTCTCCACGGACGACGACATCATGCAACTCTGGCTCTCCGACCACTCCCAGGCCGCAGCGCAGTTCGCCAAGGAATACCTCACATCCCACCCGGCCGCCGGCAGCGACATCAGCGGTGTCCCCAGGACGGTCGCAACCTCGGGACTCAGCACGGTCTTCGCAGGCAGCGAGGTCGCCGGATACTTCGGCACGAAAACCAGCGACGCACGCTACCCCGACATTCTGGGCATCGCACGGACCGGCGTCGTCTACACCGGCGGGAAGTCCAAAATCGCCGAACACGGCGGAGCCTCCGCTGACGACCGGGACGTGCCCCTCGTGATCTCCGGTGCCAAGGACGAGAAGGCCCGCACCGTGACCAGCACTGTCGAAACCACGCAGATCGCCCCGACAATCCTCAAAACCCTCGGCCTCGACCCGAACAAACTGCAAGCAGTGCAGATCGAGGGAACCAGAGCGCTCCCCCAGCACTGACCCACCCACCGCCCCGACGGACAAGGGCGTCGCTCACGGCCTTAGAGCCTGACGCGGACCGCCCCCCGCACAGAGAACGGCGGCCACGTCCCCGCCGTCACGTCGGCTAAACAAGACCCTCCCCGGGACGACGCCCCGGGGAGTAAGTTACGTCATGTCGCAGTACTGACCATGCTGTGGCCGATGCCAGCGACCACCGATCACGCCTCTTTCCCAGGCCTTGGTAACGGCATCGGCTTCAGCCTGCGTCAGCGTGCCAACCGTCACGGACTTGTCCAGCCTGGCCTTCATCGCGGCCGCGCGTCTCGCGTGCTCTGCGGCACGAATGTCGGTCAAGGCTGTGGCGACCTTCGCCTTCTCGATTCCCAGGGTCGTACCCAGCGACTTGGCTATCGCTGCCTCCATGGCGGCGTGGTCACGTTCGGTACCCTCCGCAGGCCTAGTGGCGGCCTTGTTGGCATTGTGCTGTCCGAAGACTGTCTTAAACCTGTGAGTGCCGGCGGAGAACCGGGGTGCTTGAGCTATTCGAGGGCCATCGGAGTCGCGATTTCAGGGTTGGATATACCCCGTGTGGAGACTCAAAATGCCTCGACGGCGTTTGCCCGATAATCAGGAGCGCATGATCTGGCATTGGCTGCCTGCCTTGCGCGGGGCGCCAGCCAGTCCACAATCCAGGGCGGGCTCGCTGGTGTCCCATGCAGTCAAAGCCTCGTTGCTGTCACCGGAGACGTCGTTCAGCCACCCCGAAAAATTCAGGGGCGCCGGAAGGGACCCTGGTATCGGCGCCGGAGCCCCTGTTCGACTGTTGATGATCACGTCATCGATGTAGATGTCCGCCCGATGCCGGTCGTGTTCGGACCCGAGCTGGACCATGTCGACCGTGGTCGCGCTGACGTTGACGGTGTGGTTCGCATAGGCGGACTTCCCGTCCCACCAGATTTGTACTCCCGTCGCCGGGCCCTCGGGGACAACGTGCATCACCAGATGATGCCAGGTGCCGAGGCGTACGTTGGGCGCCAACGGGGCATAGGCGTACCCCTCGGGTGACAATACGCGGAGCATGACATCACCGGTGATGTTTTTCCGGAGGACATCGACGATCCGGGAGCCGGCGGAAAAGAAGCGGAAGAACGGAACGTCGCTCCCTGCGATGCCCTCGGCCGCAATATTGAACCAGCCATCCGCGTAGACCTCGGTCGTCCCCGCTGCCAGGCCAACAGACATTTTGGCGACAGAGGCGGCGTCGGTGGTGGTGTGCAGGAAGGCCCCGCACGCCGGTGAGTGGGACGACGCCAATGAGACGTTTGCGGTACCTGTCCCCGACGTGAAGACGTTGAATCCCGTCAGGGTTCCCGACTCGAAGTTCGTCGCAACGGCGACCGCCCCGGGATACGGATCCACCGGCACCGCAGAGACGCTGGCGCAGGTAAAGACCGCAGCCGATGCTGTGCCTGACGTTGACACGGCGAGACCGCGATAAGTCAGAGCAAGGATGCCCGCGAGGCAAAGCCCAAAAAACCGGTTCATCGATCGGCCCTCCAACGTCGGTGTTAACTGACAACTCCGCGTTTCGCGCCCGTTCTGTTGTTCGACACCATGCAGAGTCCTGGTTCCACAATGCCTCCGTGCTGTCGAACGACGGTGCCAACGGGGTTGCCCCAACAGCGATGATGTTCACACAATAAGCCCCGGCAACTGGAGTAAATCTTGGGAAGAAGCAACTGGGGACTTACAGCCGGTAGTTGTTCGCCTGGACTGGGCCCCACAGGGCTGAGGAGCGCCAAGCAAACAGCGGGAACGAAGCCTTGGTTGGGCAGCTGCGGTGCTTTGGGAGCTTTCATGCGTCTGTCGAAGACAACCCGGCAGGCCAGACGGCGGCGGGCTCCTCTGCGGTCGATTCCGCCGTATCGCGGCCGGACCCGGTTTTGATGATCGTCGAGCCTAGGGCGGTGACCGGGACCGCGAGGAGGGCACCAATGACGCCGGCGAGCATGTTTCCGGCCACGAGGGCCAGCAGGACGGCCGCGCCGTGGATGCTGGGGACCTTGCCCATCAGGACCGGCTGCAGACCGGCTCTTGCCTGTGCCCGGCTGTTAGTCCTGGTTTCTGCTTGTTTCAGGTTCTGCGGTGCCGGGCCTCAGGCGACCTCGGCGGGTCCGAGCTGACCGGATCTCCGGCGTGCACGGGGTCTTCCCCGCCATGAGCTCGTCCCCGGGGAGGAAAGCGCGGTCGGCGTTTCTTGAGCGTGGAGATCGCCGCTTGCCGATGCCCCGCTGCAGGCTTAGCCGCCGGATTTAATCGCCGCGAGCAGGGCTGTCCCGTCGGGGCTGCCGAGCCCGGTGCAGGGATCCCAGCCGGTCGCGGCCCGGTACGTGCCGTTGTTTCCCGTGGTGACGTCGTGGAACCCGGCCGTCCGGCTGTAGAGCAGAGGCTGGATTTGGCCGAACCGCCGGCCTGTTGACTGGGCGAACAAGGCGATCAGTGCCGCCCAGAGGGGGGCGACGGCGCTCGTGCCGCCGATGACCATGTCCTTGCCATCAACCCTGACCCTGTAGCCGGTCTGAGGGTCGGCGACGGCGCTGACGTCCGGGACGCCGCGGCCATGGACCCCGGGGGTGGGCTTTGGTACCGGCCTGTGGTGGCGGACGTGGGCGGTCAGACCGCTCTGCCAGGCCGGTACGGGGAACGTGTCGCTGTAGCCGCCACCCGTGGCTGAGTTCGGTCCGTCATTCCAGACGGTTTCCGATCTGATCGTTCCGGTGGCCGGGTCCGCGTCGAGGCGGGTGCCGCCGCAGGCCAGTACGTGCGGGCTGGAGGCCGGAAAGTCCGCATGGTCTTTGCCGTCCGTGGCCGCGTCGGCGCTGCCGTTATCCCCTGCCGCAGCCGTGACTGTCACGCCCATCGCCGCGGCGTCGGCGAGCGCCTGATCAAACGCGGTCCGTGCCTGGGCGGTCCACGCGTCCTCGTTCTGGCCCCAGCTGATACTGATCGAGGCCGGCGACGGTGCGGCATGGGAGGCGTTGATGATCGCATCGAGGAACCCTGCGTCAGTGTTCGGCGCGAAGTAGACGACTATGTCCGCCTTCGGTGCCAGAGCGCCGACCACTTCGATGTCGAGCAGCACTTCCCCGTCTGCCCCCGTGGGGTCCTGCCCGGGCTGGTTCGCCGCGCCGTCGACGCCGACTGCGGTCACCTTTGGGCCGGCAATCCCCAGGCCTTGGAAATAGGCGTCCAGGTCCCCCTGACCGACGCCGCCGCCGAGTTCTAAGATCGCCACGCTCTGACCGGTGCCGTCCGCGCCGGGTGGGAAATTGTAGATTCTGGCCAGTTCCGGCGGGGTGTAGCTGGTGCCGGCTGCGGCCAGCGGGATCGCATGGAACTGCGCCCGCGCCTGGGGTCGGTCGTCAAGGCCAAGGACGGCCGTGACGATTCCGTCAAGCTCAGCCGGTATCTGCAGGCCCCCGGTCCGGTGCCGGTGGGTGATGTCGTGCCCGTGGGGCCCGCTGGTGGTTACTTCCTCCAGGCTGGTACCGAAGATCCGGCTGAGCTCTTCCACAGTCCCCGCCAGCCGCAACCGGCGGGAAGCCGGGTCCGCTTCGAGGATGTCCGCCCCGAGCCGCGTAAACGTATCGGTCGCAAGACGCAGGTCCCCGGAGGAGGCTCCGTGGCGGGCCGCGAGCTCATCCCGGGACATCGGTTCGGCGGGCATCTGCGTCAGCGGTTCCTGACGGCGCAGGATCACGGTCACCTCGATCCTGCGGGAAGGATCGACGGGACCGTGCGTGGCCTGGATCCTTGCAGCCGCCGGGCGTTCCGAGCCGGCAAGCGGGACACTGTCCCCGGCGTTGTTCGGTGTGGCGTTCTGATCAGACATGAGAGTGCTCCGTTCGTTGGACCGTCATCGTTCAGGGCTTCGTTTTTGTCAGGGGAACGCCGTTCGACGGCAGGAGTGTCCCGCCGCCGCACAGCATCACCGGTGCCACCGGGACAGATGCAGCCGCGGGAGGTTCCTGCAGCGGGCTGGGTTGGGGGCCGGGACGAAAGGGTACCGAGCCCACCTGCAGTGAGCGTGCCGCTTGTGGGGCTGAGCCGACGTTGGCGGTTTGGCCTGGATCGGCCAGTCCGATACAACGTTTGCCCGTAGGGCGCCACGTCCCGAAAGTAGTTGTCAGTGGTGTGGTCGTTCTGTTCCATCACCACAACGCGTTTAGTTCTGCTGTCCGCCATGACATCCCCGTTGCCTCGGCCGGATCATCCGGGCGTTTACTCGGTCACCAACGAGACTACTCCCAAGCTGTCTCCGGCGTCCTGACCGTACTCGCCTTTAAGGAAGTTCCACATACATCACAGCTACGCCCTCGAACCGGGAAGCAGAAACGATCGACACGTGTGATCGGCGGTTGTCGGGATTCATGCGGCGCCTCGCGATACTCCACTTATTTGGCGAAGCTCCGGCCAAATAGCGGTTGACCGGAGCTTCGGACCATTATGAGGGGCTGAACCTTAAGGTTTGCTGGGACCCTACGTGTCAGGCTGGAACGGTACCAACGTCTCATAGCAAGTCCGTTTAATCACGTGGGGCGAGAGCCAGGAACCCAGTAATCATGTCCAGTCCAGTTTTGAGTGCAGTACGCGAAGATAGTGCTGTGAGTAGTAGTAGTAGTAGT
>NZ_JBFTIK010000030.1:0-30380 GCF_056394725.1 Arthrobacter sp. 10N418 | reverse complement strand
GAACAGCACGATCACCGGAAGTGGAACCGGCGCCAACCCAGGCGAACCAACAGGCCACACCAGACTGCCCGAAAACAGAAAACAACCGCCCAACAGCCGCGGCCACAAATCAGCGGCCATCAACGAGCACCATGAAAAATCGAGGCTAATTGTCTCTTCGGGCTTTTCCGCGTACAGGTGAGCGCCCGGACCCAACGGACCGGCTGCACATCATCGCCAGGCCACCGCCGCGCAGGGCCAACCACAAGGACCGGCGGTCCTGAACAGCCTCCAACAGGTCGGTGCATTGCGGCTCGCAGCCTCCATAGTCGACGCCTAACGCGCCCGCGGCGGAAGGCTTTCTTCAGCCAAGGACCACACCGGGAACCCCTGCAGGCGGGTTCACCACACCAGGCGAATGGCCGTCGCCTTGCCCGGGCGGCCATTCCTGTCTCATATGGTTGCCTGAGTCGGCGCCGCTTCCACGAGGCTGCCCGCGGGCGACTCGGCAGGAGCGGCTCAGGTGGCCGTGTCAGGGGCCGGTTCGATGAGATCGGCTCCGATATTGCGGACGCTGTTCACCCGGTCGCTGACCACCGTCGGCGTCAGGACCGGTTCTGGAATGGCGTCCAGGATCTAACTGAGGACAACGTGGCCAGGTCCCACCGCCAAAACAGTGAGGACAGCAACGCCGGATACCCAGCAGCTGGATGCGGCGATGACGGGGAAATGACGGCTGAGGCGGCGGGTTAACTGGAGGGAGGGCCACGACAGCAAGGCCCACCAGTTCCTACAACTCGCCCTCGAATCCGGCCGCCTACCGACTGGCCAGGCTCCGAACAGCTCATGATCTGCTCCGGATCAGTTACCAGGTCATGCCGTCTCCCCCGCTTTCCTGCATGAACAGGCATCAGAGCGGTAATTCCGGACCGGCCGCAAACCCTCGGTCGATCTAAAGAACAATCAGCTGGTCATGTTGTACGCGGCCCCGGCCACTATGAAGTAGTGAACGCGAATAACCGGAGGAAGGACTAACGAGGATGAAAACCCAGAAGAGACCCCACAGGGCAGTACGCGGTCCGCCGTAGCGAGCCGCTCCCCCACACAACCGAATAGCCCTTCGGGACCCCACACACCCGGAAAATCAGATCAGAGGCGAGAGTGTGCACAATGTGCACGCGAAATAGCACCAAAACCCATCTGACCTGCGGAAACACTGTGCCCGAGGTGGGACTCGAACCCACACACCTTTCGATACCGCATTTTGAGTGCGGCGCGTCTGCCAATTCCGCCACTCGGGCGCGGATAACACCGGAAGTAATATTCGCAGACCCACGGTGCTGTGAGCAACGCGATCGCTTCCAGTGCGCGGAATTACTCTACATGCAGATAGGCTGAATCCCAGAATCGCGCCAGTGACGCCGCATCGAACCAAGCAGGTCCAAGTACACCAGCGGGCAAAAACCTATGATGGTGTAGTCCCGCCGTACCCTTTCCAAGGAGTTCCCGTGTCAGAACAGACGGAGTCAAGCCCCACTTCCCAGCCGGCGCGCCGCGTGGTCGTCGCCGAGGATGAGACCCTCATCCGCCTGGACATCATCGAGATCCTGCGGGGCGAGGGCTACGACGTCGTCGGCGAGGCGGACAACGGCGAAAAGGCCGTGCAGCTCGCCGAGGAACTCAGGCCTGACCTGGTCCTGATGGACGTCAAGATGCCCATCATGGACGGCATCTCCGCCGCCGAAAAGATCGTCAAGGCCCGCATCGCACCGGTGGTCCTGCTCACCGCTTTCAGCCAGAAGGAACTCGTGGAGCGCGCCCGCGACGCCGGCGCCATGGCGTACGTGGTCAAGCCCTTCACCCCGGCGGACCTCATCCCCGCACTTGAAATCGCGCTCTCCCGTCACGAGGAAATCAAGGCTCTCGAGAGCGAGGTCACCGACCTCCAGGAGCAGTTCGCCACCCGCAAGCTCGTGGAGCGCGCCAAGAGCCTCCTGACCACCAAAATGGGCCTCACGGAACCGGAGGCCTTCCGCTGGATCCAGAAGACGTCCATGGACCGCCGCCTCAGCATGCGCGAGGTCGCCGAGACCATCATCAACCAGGTCAACTAGCGTCTCCCGGACCGGATAGCCGCCATTTTGGCCGCGGCCCGGTCGCAGCAAAAAAACTAAACTAGCCAAAAAAGGGAGGATCCCCGCCCACCGGCGGGGATCCTCCCTTTTGCGTTCAACGGCTCAGAACGAGGGCTGGACCCTGTTCTTCTTCTTCTTTTCCGGCCACGGGCCGAGCTTGTCCTTGGTCACGGCGGCCTCGCCGTGGCTGCCGGCGTCAGCCAGGTCGCCGACCTTGTGGACCTTGAGCAGGTTCGTGGAACCTGCCTTCCCGGGAGGCGAACCGGCGGCGATGACCACCATGTCCCCATCTTCCACGAGGTCCATTTCCAGCAGGCTGCGGTCCACTTGGGCGGTCATCTCGTCGGTGTGGCCCACCATCGGGACCAGGACCGGCTGGATGCCCCAGGTCAGGGCAAGCTGGTTCCAGACGTGCTCCACCGGGGTAAAGGCGAACACCGGCCGGATCGGGCGCAGTCGCGACAGGCGCCGGGCCGAGTCACCGGACTGGGTGAAGGTACAGATGTACTTCGCTTCCAGCTGGTCGGCGATCTCGACGGCGGCACGGGTAATGGCGCCGCCGCGGGTCTTGGGCTTGGTGCCCAGTGGCGGTACGCGCTCCAGGCCGTGGACCTCGGTGGATTCGATGATCCGGGCCATGACCTTGACGGTCTCGATCGGGTACTTGCCCACGCTGGTCTCGCCGGAAAGCATGACTGCGTCGGCGCCGTCGAGCACCGCGTTGGCGCAGTCTGAAGCCTCGGCGCGCGTCGGACGCGGGTTGTCGATCATGGACTCGAGCACCTGGGTGGCCACAATGACCGGCTTGGCCCAGCGGCGGGCCAGTTCGATGGCGCGTTTCTGCACGATCGGCACTTCCTCGAGGGGAAGTTCCACGCCGAGGTCGCCACGGGCCACCATGATGGCGTCGAAGGCGTCGATGATCTCGGGCAGCTGCTCCACGGCCTGCGGCTTTTCGATCTTCGCGATCACCGGGACGCGGCGGCCTTCCTCGTCCATGATTTCGTGTACGCGTTTGATGTCGGAGGCGTCTCGGACGAAGGACAGGGCAACCATGTCCACGCCGCGGCGCATGGCCCAGCGCAGATCGTCCTCGTCCTTTTCGCTCAGCGCGGGCACGTTGACGGCGACGCCGGGCAGGTTGATGCCCTTGTTGTTGGACACCATGCCGCCGACGATCACCTGGGTGACCACCTTGACGTCGTCGACCTCGATGGCGCGCAGGGCAACCTTACCGTCGTCGATCAGCAGGGCGTCGCCCGGGTTGACGTCCTCGGTGAGGCTCTTGAGGGTCGTGGAGCAGATGTCCTTGGTGCCCGGAACGTCCTCGGTGGTGATGGTGAAGGTGTCACCGACGGAGAGGAGGTGCGGGCCGTCGACGAAGCGGCCGAGGCGGATCTTCGGGCCCTGCAGGTCGGCCATGATGGCCACGGCCTTGCCGAGCTGTCCGGCAGCCTTGCGGACGTTCTCGTAGGTGTTGTCGTGCACGGCATAATCGCCGTGGCTCATGTTCATGCGTGCCACGTCGACTCCGGCTTCCAGCACGGCAAGCGTGTTGTCAAAGCTTGCGATTGCCGGTCCGAAAGTGGCCACGATCTTAGCGCGTCTCATATACCTACCCTAGTGGTCTGTTGCTTGGATTGAGTTGAAGCGAGTGTGAATCCCTGATGGCCTGAAGAAACCAGTGACCGGAAGGACTACAGGACGGCCATCGCCCGGTCGGTCGGGGCCACGGGGGCCGGAAGGATGGTGCTGCCCATCAGGAACTTATCCACCGCGGCGGCGCAGGCGCGCCCCTCCGCGATGGCCCAGACAATGAGCGACTGGCCCCGGCCGGCATCTCCGGCGACGAAGATGCCCTCCGTGTTGGTCATGTAGTAGCCGTCGCGGGCCACGTTGCCGCGGCCGTCGAATTCGGCGCTGACCTGCTCGGCAATGCCGGCGGGCTCGGGGCCGGTGAACCCCAGCGAGAGCAGGACGAGGTCGGCGGGGATGATCCGCTCGGTTCCGGCCTTCGGGAGGCGCTTGCCGTCCACGAATTCGGTTTCGGCAACCTTCACGCCGGTAACCTTGCCGTTGTCGCCGACAAACTCCACGGTGGAGGCGAGATAGGTGCGTTCGCCGCCTTCCTCGTGCGCGCTGGCGACCTCGAACAACGTGGGGAACGTGGGCCACGGCTGGTGGCCGGCCCGCTCGACCGGCGGCTGCTTGCCGATGGCCAGCGTGGTCACGGAGGCGGCCTGGTGCCGGTGCGCGGTGCCAAGGCAGTCCGCTCCGGTGTCACCGCCGCCAAGGATCACCACGTGCTTGCCCGCGGCGTGGATCTGGTTCTCCACGCTCTCCCCCGCCACGACCCTGTTGGCCGGCACGAGGTAGTCCATCGCGTAGTGGACGCCCTCGAATTCCCGGCCCGGGATCGGGAGGTCACGCGGGACGGTGGCGCCGGTGGCGACCACGACGGCGTCGTACCGGCGGCGGAGCTGCTCCCAGGTCACATCGGTGCCGACGGCGACGCCGGTCCGGAAGCGGGTGCCTTCGGCCTTCATCTGCTCGAGCCGGCGGTCCACGTGCTCTTTTTCCATCTTGAAGTCGGGGATCCCGTACCGCAGGAGCCCGCCGATCTTGTCGTCGCGCTCATAGACGGCGACCGTGTGGCCCACCCGGGTCAGCTGCTGTGCGACGGCGAGCCCGGCGGGGCCGGATCCGACGACGGCGACTGTCTTGCCGGTGAGGCGCGCGGGCGGCAGCGGGTTGACCCAGCCGTTCTCGAAGGCCTGGTCCACGATGGAAACCTCGACCTGCTTGATAGTCACGGCAGGCTGGTTGATGCCCAGCACGCAGGACGACTCGCACGGCGCAGGGCACAGGCGGCCCGTGAACTCGGGGAAGTTGTTGGTGGCATGCAGCCGCTCCATTGCTTCCTCGCCTTTGTCCCGCCAGATGAGGTCGTTCCATTCCGGAATGAGGTTGCCCAGCGGGCAGCCCTGGTGGCAGAACGGGACACCGCAATCCATGCAGCGGCCGGCCTGGCTCTTCAGGACACCCTTTTCCTGGGCCTCGTAGACTTCCTTCCAGTCCATGATCCGGACGGGAACGGGGCGGCGTGGCTGGGTTTCACGCTGGCGTACTTTCAGAAATCCGCGTGGGTCAGCCACCGGTCACCTCCAGGATTCGAGACCAAACTTCTTCGCCGTCAGGGTCCAGGCCCTCTTCGATGGCGTCAAGACGGGTTTGCAGGACGGCCGCATAGTCGCGCGGCAGGACCTTGGTAATGCGGGCTGCGGTGTCATCGAAGTTCTCGAGCAGGCGGGCCGCGAGGAGCGACTCCGTCTCCTCGCGGTGCTTGACGAGCAGCCCGTGGACGATTTCGCGGTCCTCGGCGTCGAGCTCGCGCAGCTGCAGCTCGCCGGATTCGAGGGCCTGCTTGTTGACGCGGGTGGTCTGCAGGTCCAGGACGTAGGCCGTGCCGCCGGACATGCCGGCACCGAAGTTGCGGCCGGTGCGTCCGATGATGAGCGCCTGGCCGCCGGTCATGTACTCGCAGCCGTGGTCGCCGATTCCTTCGGCCACCGCGGTGGCACCGGAGTTGCGGACCATGAAGCGTTCGCCCACCTGACCGCGGAGGAACAGCTCGCCGCTCGTGGCGCCGTAGCCGATCACGTTTCCGGCGATCACGTTGCGCTCCGCCGCGAAGACGTTGGTGCGGTCCGGCCGTACGATGATCCGCCCGCCGGAGAGCCCCTTGCCGACGTAGTCGTTGGAGTCGCCGAACATGCGCAGCGTTATGCCGGCCGGCAGGAACGCACCGAGCGACTGCCCGGCCGTACCGGTCAGCGTGATGTCGATCGTGTCGGTCGCAAGTACATCGGTGCTGAACGTCTTGGTGACTACGTGTCCCAGCATGGTGCCGACCGAGCGGTCCGTGTTGATGACGTCGACGGCGATCTTCACCGGCGTCCGGTCGCTCAGGGCCTCGGCGGCCATGGCGATCAGCCGCTGGTCGAAGTGCTTGTCGAGCTCGTGGTTCTGGCTCGTGAGGTTGCGCAGCGGGGCGTCGTCGTCGAACTCGAGTCCGTGCAGGATCGGGTCCAGGTCCAGCCCGTCGGCCTTCCAGTGGTTGATCGCCCCACGGGTGTCGAGCATCTCGGCGTGGCCGATCGCTTCCTCGATGCTCCGGAAACCGAGCTCCGCCAGGATCTCGCGGACCTCCTCGGCAAGGAACTCAAAGAAGTTGACCACGAATTCCGGCTTGCCGCTGAAGCGGGACCGCAGCTCGGGGTTCTGCGTCGCGACGCCTACCGGACAGGTGTCGAGGTGGCAGACGCGCATCATGATGCAACCCGAGACCACGAGCGGGGCCGTGGCGAAACCGAACTCCTCGCCGCCGAGCAGCGCGGCAATCACGACGTCGCGTCCGGTCTTGAGCTGGCCGTCGACCTGCACCACCACACGGTCGCGCAGGCCGTTGAGCATGAGGGTCTGCTGCGTCTCGGCGAGACCCAACTCCCACGGGACACCGGCGTGCTTGAGCGAGTTCAGCGGCGAGGCGCCGGTGCCGCCGTCGTGCCCGGAGACCAGGACGACGTCGGCCTTGGCTTTCGTGACGCCGGCGGCGACTGTGCCGATCCCCACTTCGGAGACGAGCTTGACGTGCACCCGGGCCGAGGGGTTAGCCCGCTTGGCGTCGTAGATCAGCTGCGCGAGGTCCTCGATCGAGTAGATGTCGTGGTGCGGGGGCGGGGAGATAAGCCCGACGCCGGGGGTTGAGTGCCGTGTACGGGCGACCCACGGGTAGACCTTCTGCGCCATGAGCTGGCCGCCTTCGCCGGGCTTGGCACCCTGCGCCATCTTGATCTGGATGTCGTCGGCGTTGGACAGGTACAGGCTCGTGACGCCGAAGCGGCCCGAGGCGATCTGCTTGACCGCGGAACGGCGGGCGGGATCGAGCAGGCGGTCCACGTCCTCGCCGCCCTCGCCGGTGTTGGACTTGCCGCCCAGCCGGTTCATGGCGATCGCGAGGGTCTCGTGCGCTTCCTGCGAGATCGAGCCGTAGCTCATGGCACCGGTGGAGAAGCGCTTGACGATGCTGGAGACGGACTCCACGTCCTCCAGCGGCACAGCGGGACGGAGCCCGGACTTGAACTTCAGGAGCCCGCGGAGGGTCATGAGGTTCTCGGACTGGTCGTCGACGCCGCGGGTGTAGGACTTGAAGATGTCGTAGCGGCGCTCACGCGTGGCGTGCTGCAGCCGGAACACGGTCTCCGGGTTGAACAGGTGGGGTTCCCCGTCGCGGCGCCACTGGTACTCGCCGCCGCCCATCAGGGGCTGGTGCGGCAGTTCGATGCCGCCCTCCGGATAGGCCATGCGGTGCCGTGCCGAGACTTCCGCGGCGATGACGTCGAGCCCGACGCCGCCGAGCTGGGAGTGGGTTCCGGAAAAGAACTCGTCCACGAGGTCCTGGCCAAGGCCGAGGGCTTCGAAGGTCTGCGCACCCGTGTAGGAGGCAACTGTGGAGATGCCCATCTTGGACATGATCTTCAGGACGCCCTTGCCGAGGCCCTTGATGAGGTTGTAGACGCCGTCCTGCGGGGTGACACCGACAACGTCGCCGCTGCTGATGAGCTGCTCGACGGACTCCATAGCCAGGTACGGGTTCACGGCGGAGGCGCCGTAGCCGATAAGCACGGCCACGTGGTGTGTCTCGCGGACGTCGCCGGCCTCGACGACGAGCGCCGTCTTGGTGCGGTTGGCGCTGCGCAGCAGGTGGTGGTGCACGGCACTGACGAGCAGCAGCGACGGGATCGGCGCCCACTGGGCGTTCGAGTCACGGTCCGAGAGCACGATGTACTGGATACCCCGGTTGATGGCACCGGAGACCTGCTCGCAGATTTCGGTGAGCCGGGCCCGGAGGGCGTGCTCGCCGCCTTCGGGACGGTACAGCCCGCGGACCTTCATGGCGACCCTGTCGCCGTCGGCGGACTCGATGTTGGCGATCTTGGCGAGCTGGTCATTGTTGATCACGGGGAACGGCAGCGAAACCTGGGGCTGGCGGACCTGTTTGGTGTCCAGCAGGTTGCCGTTGGGGCCGATCGCACAGGTCAGGGAGGTGACGAGCTCCTCGCGGATGGCGTCCAGCGGCGGGTTGGTGACCTGGGCGAAGGACTGCACGAAGTAGTCGAAGAGCAGCCGGGGGCGTTTGGACAGAACGGCCACCGGGGTGTCGGACCCCATGGCGCCGAGCGGCTCGGCGCCGGTGCGGGCCATCGGACCGAGCAGGATCTTCAGTTCCTCGGTGGTGTAGCCGAAGGTCCGCTGGCGGATGTTCACCGACGCGGCGGTGTGCATAACGTGCTCGCGCTCCGGCAGGTCCTTGAGGTCGATCAGGTTGTCCTTGACCCACTCTGCCCACGGGTTGGCGGCGGCGACCTCGGCCTTGACCTCGGCGTCGTCGATGATCCGGCCGGCCTCGGTGTCCACGAGGAACATCTTGCCGGGCGAAACGCGGCCCTTCTTGACCACCTTGGAAGGTTCGACGTCGATCACGCCGACCTCGGAGGCGAAGATGATGAGCCCGTCCTCGGTGATCCAGAACCGGCCGGGGCGCAGGCCGTTGCGGTCCAGGGTGGCGCCGACGAGGTTGCCGTCCGTGAAGGAGACGGCGGCGGGGCCGTCCCACGGCTCCATCAGCATGGAGTGGTACTCGTAGAACGCACGGCGGGCCGGATCCATGGTGGCGTGGTTCTCCCACGCCTCCGGGATCATCATCATGATCGAGTGTGTGATCGGCCGGCCGGAAAGCCAGAGCAGCTCCGCCACCTCGTCGAAGGACGCGGAGTCAGAGGCGCCCGGGGTGCAGATGGGGTAGAGCTCTTCCGGGGAATCCCCCAGCAGCGGGTTGGCCAGCTGCGACTGCCTCGCCCGCATCCAGTTGCGGTTGCCCTTGACGGTGTTGATTTCGCCGTTGTGGGCGATGGTGCGGAAAGGCTGGGCCAGCGGCCAGGACGGGAAGGTGTTGGTGGAGAAACGCGAGTGGACGATCGCGAGCTTGGTCTTGAAGCGCTTGTCCGAGAGGTCCGGGTAGAACGGCTCCAGCTGGGCCGTAGTGAGCATGCCTTTATAGACGATGGTCCGTGAGGAGAGGGAAGGGAAGTACACGCCGAACTTGTTCTGGGCGCGCTTGCGGATCCGCCAGGCCCGCGAATCGAGCTCGTTGCGCTCGAGGGTTTCCCCGGTGCTCGAGGCGAAGAACGGCTGGGAGAAGTGCGGCATGCAAG
The DNA here is from genome assembly GCF_056394725.1 of Arthrobacter sp. 10N418. NCBI lineage: Bacteria > Bacillati > Actinomycetota > Actinomycetes > Micrococcales > Micrococcaceae > Arthrobacter > Arthrobacter sp. 10N418. Next base: position 20,992 of record NZ_JBFTIK010000030.1, on the reverse strand, counting down.
CCCGCGCCATGGCACCGACGAGGTCCGCCACGATAGGGACCTCGCGCCAGCCGAGGACCGTGAGGCCTTCGTCGGCGGCGAGCCCCTCGATGCCGGCCCTCGCGGCGTCGGATTCGCGCTGCTCGGCCGGGAGGAATGCGGTGCCTACCACGTACTGGCCGGGGGCCGGCAGTTCGAAGTCGGTGACTGCGCGGAAGAACTCGTCGGGCACCTGCATGAGGAGGCCGGCACCGTCGCCGGTTCCTTCGTCGGCGCCTACGGCGCCGCGGTGCTCGAGGTTGCGGAGTGCTGTCAGGGCCGCATCGACGATGTCGTAGCCCGGTTCGCCGCGGAGGGTGGCGATGATGGCCAGACCGCAGGCGTCCTTCTCATTCTCCGGGTTGTAGAGCCCCGCTGCTGCCGGCATCGCCGCGAAGCGCTGGAACGGTGACATGGCAGACGCGGGCTGGTCCGGCTCGGACCAGCTGGGGCTGTGAAGAGTTTGGGTCATGGGAGACGTCCTTCCTCCTGATCGTGCGTATGGGAGGGACAACATTGGCCCCACTCAGGGCGCCGGTGTGACGGGCGCAACAGAGTGTTTTACTTACTGGAATTGTAGGCCAGCCCGGCCTGCTGAACTAACAGTTACGCGGGCCGCCGGCCCGGCTTGCGCGGAAGGCAGCTGTCTGCTTCCGTAACAAGCCCTCCTGCCACGACGCTGTGGAAACGGGCGCTGCGAGCGGTGGCTCCGCAGCCCCGGATGCCGGCGCTGACCTACTTGGTGCCGTCAGCCTCCGGCGCGGATCCGGTGGCCTGGTGGCCGGATACTCCGGCCTCCGGTACTCCGGTGGCGGGGTTGTCTCCGCCGGTGGATTCCTGTGACGCTTCCGCTGGCGCGGAAGCGTGGCCTGGTCCGCTTTGGTTAGTTCGGAGATTATCACGGGATTCACTATCTGAGACAGCGGAGTCCGCATGGCGGACAGGGACCGCGACCCTCTCGGCAGCGGCGTCGACGCCGTCGGCGCCGTCGTGCTTGGTGGCATCCTCGGCGTCGTCCTCGACGGTGTCCTCGGCGGGGGCATCCGTCGTGGCTGCGGCGCCCTCCGCGTCCGCTGCCGGTTCGCGTCCGGGCAGGTACACGGTGTCCAGTTCGGCGCGCTTGCGCAGTCCAAGGACAACGAAGATGATGACGGCGCCGAGGAGGACGAAGATGCTGGTCCAGACGTTGAGCCGCGTGGTGATGCCGAAGAGACTGATCTGTTCGGCGTCGTCGATGCGCATGGCCTCGATCCACACCCTGCCCAGCGTGTAGTAGATGGCGTAGAGCCAGAAGAGGCGGCTGCGCCGGAAGTTGAACTTGCGGTCCAGGGCCAGCAGGATCACGACGCCGGCCAGGTTCCACAGGGACTCGTAGAGGAACGTCGGGTGGAATAGCGTGTCCGCCGGCATGCCTGCGGGGAAGTTCGGGCTGTTGGGATCGATCTGCAGCCCCCACGGCAGCGTGGTGGGGCCGCCGAACAGTTCCTGGTTGAAGTAGTTGCCCCACCGGCCGATCGCCTGGGCCAGCAACAGCCCGGGCGCCGCGGCGTCCATGAAGGCGCTCAGCTTGACCCCGGCGCGGCGGCAGCCGATCCAGGCCCCGACGGCGCCCAGGAGGACGGCGCCCCAGATGCCCAGGCCGCCGCGCTGGATTTGCGGGATCAGGGACAGGTCACCTGTGCCGTTGAAGCCGGGGCCGAAGTAGGCGTCCGGCGAGGACACCACGTGGTAGAGCCGGCCGCCGATGATGCCGAAGGGGATCGCCCAGATCGCGATGTCCCAGACGCTGCCCTCCGGGGCCCCGCGCTTCGCCCATCGGACGGAGGTGAGCCAGAGGCCGGCGATGATGCCGGCCAGGATGCACAGGGCGTAAGCATGGATGCGCAGGGACCCCCACGGCAGCGGGATGTCGAATCCGGACCAGCTGGGGCTCGGAATGCTCGCGGGAATCATCGCCGCCGCGTGGAGGAGTGACTGCATTGCTTACGCTTCTTCCCTGGTAAGGCCGGTGCTGAGGTCTTTGGTCAAGGACGCTACCGCATCCACGCCGCCGTCGCGGATGGCCGCGACGAGGGCGGTGCCCACGATCACGCCGTCCGCATAGGCGGCGATCTCCCGGACGTGGCCGGCGTTGGAAACGCCAAGGCCGACGCAGACACGCTCGGCGCCGGCTGCGTGCGCGGCGGCGACGACATCCTTGGCCGCGGTGCTGACGGACGTGCGCGCACCGGTTACGCCCATGATGGAGACGGCGTAGACGAAGCCGCGGCTGGCCAGGACGGTGCGCTTCATGCGCTCCGCTGAGGACGACGGTGCCACAAGGAACACCCGGTCCAGGCCGTACTTGTCCGAGGCCGCCATCCATTCGGCGGCTTCATCCGGAATCAGGTCCGGGGTGATGAGCCCGGCTCCCCCGGCCTCGGCCAGGCTGCGCGAGAACTCGTCTACGCCCATCCGGACAACGGGGTTCCAGTAGGTCATGACAAGGACGGCGGCATCGGTCTTGCTCGTGATGCCGCGCACGACGTCGAACACCTGGCGGACGTGGAAGCCGTTGGTCAGGGCCTCGGTGGTCGCTGCCTGGATGACCGGGCCGTCCATGACGGGATCGGAATACGGGATCCCGATCTCGATGAGGTCGGCGCCGTTTTCGGCCAGTGCGATGCCGGCGGCGATCGTGTCTTCAACGCTCGGGTAGCCGGCGGGAAGGTAGCCGATCAGGGCAGCGCGGCCCTGCGCTTTGGCGCGGTCGATGGCCGCCGCCGATTTGCTGGCCTGGCTGGATGCGGTCTGGCTGGTGCCGGATTCAACGGTGCTCACAATTGTTCCCCCTCTTTGGCGATTTCGGCTTCGGGCGAGTCCTTGTCCAGCAGGTTGAACCATTCCGCGGCCGTGGCCACGTCCTTGTCGCCGCGCCCGGACAGGTTCACGAGCACGATCTTCTCGGCTGCGTTGCCTGCCCCGTTACCTTCGGCGGCAAGACGCTGGCCCACCTTGATGGCGCCGGCAAGGGCGTGGGCGGATTCGATGGCCGGGATGATGCCCTCGGTGCGGCAAAGCAGCCGGAAAGCTTCCATGGCTTCACTGTCAGTGATGGGCTCGTAGCTGACGCGTCCGATGTCGGCGAGGTAGGAGTGCTCCGGGCCGACCCCGGGGTAGTCCAGGCCTGCCGAGATGGAGTGCGACTCGATGGTCTGGCCGTCGTCGTCCTGCATCAGGTAGGAGCGGGCGCCGTGCAGCACGCCGGGCTTGCCGAGCGTGATGGTGGCGGCGTGGCGTCCGGTTTCGACGCCGTCGCCGCCGGCCTCGAAACCGTAGATCTTCACGGCGGGGTCATCCAGGAAGCCGTGGAAGATGCCGATAGCGTTCGAGCCGCCGCCGATGCAGGCGCAGACGGCGTCGGGCAGCCTGCCGGTCTGTTCCAGGATCTGGGCGCGGGCCTCCTCGCCGATGACCTCGTGGAAGTACCGGACCATAGCGGGGAACGGGTGGGCGCCGGCGGCGGTGCCGAGCAGGTAGTGGGTGTTGTCCACGTTGGCGACCCAGTCGCGGAGGGCCTCGTTGATGGCGTCCTTGAGCGTCTGGGAACCGTTGGTCACGGGGATGACGGTCGCGCCGAGGAGTTCCATGCGGGCCACGTTGAGGGCCTGACGGCGGCAGTCCTCGGCGCCCATGTATACGACGCATTCCAGGCCCAGCAGGGCGGCGGCAGTGGCGCTGGCGACGCCGTGCTGGCCTGCGCCGGTCTCGGCGATGATGCGGGTCTTGCCCATCCGCTTGGCGAGGAGCGCCTGGCCGAGGACGTTGTTGATTTTGTGCGAGCCCGTGTGGTTGAGATCTTCGCGTTTGAGGAAGATCCGGACTCCCCCGGCGTGTTCTGAGAAGCGCTTCGCCTCGGTCAGCAGGGAGGGCCTGCCGGAGTAGTTCTTGTTCAGATCGGCGATCTGCGCGACGAACCCGGGATCGGCTTTGGCTTTCTCGAACGTGTCCTCAAGCTCGTCCAGGGCCGCGATGAGCGACTCGGGCATCCACCGGCCGCCGTAGGAGCCGAAGTACGGTCCCGGGGCATGCCGCAAGGACTGTCCGCCCTGCAGAAACGCGTCCACGGCGTTTTCGTCTGAGCCGGCTGCTGGCGCATCGACCATCAGTCTCACCATCCTGTTCCACTGCTAGCTATGAGGATCTGCCGGGCAGATCCGCTAATAATCCTGTGCCCCGCGGTCCGGTGCCGCGGTCCGGTGCCCGCCGCCGGAGCGGCAGAGCCACGGCCGGCCCGTGCCGGACGGGTATGTCAGGCGCGTGCTGCGATTGCCGTCGCTCCGGCGGCCATGAATTCGGCGATCCGCTCCCGGGGCGTCGAATCGCTGACGAGCGCCTCGCCGACCAGGACCGCGTTGGCGCCGTTGGCCGCGTAGTGCCGGACGTCCTCGATATCCCGCACGCCGGACTCGGCGACAACGAGCGCCCCGGCCGGCATACCTCCGGCGAGCTCGGCGAAGACCGAGCGGTCGACGTCGAGCGTCTTGAGGTTGCGCACGTTGACGCCGATGATCCGCGCATCGGCGGCGATGGCGCGCCGGATTTCTTCAGCTGTGTGCGTCTCCACGAGCACATTCATGCCGAGCTCGCGGCTGAGGGCCGTGAACTCGCGCAGTTGTGCGTCGGAGAGGGCGGCAACGATCAGCAGGATGAGGTCGGCACCGTGGGCGCGGGCCTCCCAGATCTGGTACTCATCGAGCATGAAGTCCTTGCGCAGCAGCGGGATGTCCACAGCGGCCCGGACGGCGTCGAGGTCGGCCAGCGAACCGTTGAAGCGGCGCTGTTCGGTCAGGACGCTGATCACAGCGGCGCCGCCGTCGGCGTACTGCACGGCGAGGGACGCGGGGTCCACAATGCTGGCGAGGTCGCCCTTGGAGGGGCTGCGGCGCTTTATTTCGGCAATGACCTTCAGCTGGTCCCGCCGGGCGGAGGCGCCGCCGAGGGCAGCCCAGGCGTCGCGGGCGGGAGCGGCCGCTGCGGCCCGCTCCTTCAGTTCTGCGAGCGTGACGAGTCGCTGGCGGGCCTCCATATCCTCCCTGACACCGGCGTTGATGTCGTCGAGAACGCTCACTCTTAGTGGCCGGAGTTCTTCAGCTTGCTGCCGCCGACGCCGTAGCCGGCCTTGCGCATGACCCAGCCGGCGAGCAGGCCGATCACCATGACAACGGCGCCGGCGATGAAGATGGGGGTGCTGGCGATGACGAAGGCGATCGCGGCGATGAGGGCGCCGACCAGCATGATGATCACGCACGTCCACGCGGCCGGGCTGTTGCCGTGACCCGGCGCTTCGCTGTGGTCGACGTCGTCGTAGACGCCTGCCGGCGCGGCGGGCGTGGATGTGGAAACAGTGGCTTTGCTCATTGAAATCTCCTCAGGATGAATGCTGCTTACATTCTGCCATTTTTTGGCGGCGTTATTTGGCCGCGATATTGGCCGCGTCCGCGGCGTGGCCTCAGGTGGGATCGTCCCCGCGCGAGAGCCGGTCCCAGCTCTCAATGTCGTCCGGCGGCCCGGCGGGCGCGGAGGCACTGCCCGCGGCGCTGCCGGCGGGTGCGGCGTCATACTTGGTGCGGCTCCGCCAGTAGCGTCCCGCCGGCACGATCACCAATGCGCCGAGCCCCAGCAGGGAACCGGCGACGACGGCGAGGACGGGGAACGCCGTGACGTCCACCTGAACGCTGCTGCCGCTGATCCCGGTGGCGGCGGCGATGGAGCCCTGCGACGCGGCCAGCGGATCGGCCAGCACCACCGCAGCCGCGCCGACGATGCCGGCGGCTGCCAGGAGGATGATCACCGTGATGACCCAGCGGGCGATGCGGCCGGCAATCGAGGCGGCGAGTCCCCCGGCGAGGGCCACGAGGGCCAGCGCCGTCACGGTGGTGGCTGCCTTGCTGCCCTGGACCTGCAGGCCGTCCGGGCCGCTGACGGCCTGCCCCAGCTGGCCGGGATCCAGGTGGACCGTGAGCCAGGTCTGCGTGGTGGTGCCGAAGACGGCCAGCGCGAGGGCGGCGATGGCAAGAACGAGAGTGCCTTTTCGGGCCCAGCGCGGGACGGCGGGGGGTTTGCTGCTCTTCACCATGGACTCCGGCACGATCGCCGGGCCGCTGTTTGCGGAGTTGTCCTCGGCCGCCATCAGTTGCCCGCCCCGGAGGGGGTGGCGCCGGCGCCGGCGCTGGGGGTGGCGTCGGGAACGGAGTCGGCCGTGATGTTGTGCAGGGACCCGGCGGTGTGCACGGCCCGGAGCGGGGCAGCGGCCTTGTTGACTGTTTCCTGGGCTTCCGTGGGGTTGACGGAATCGGCGACGATGCCGCCGCCGGCCTGCACGTAGGCGCGGCCTTCCCGGAGGAGGGCCGAGCGGATCGCGATCGCCATGTCCATGTCCCCGGCGAAGTCGAGGTAGCCCACGACGCCGCCGTAGATGCCGCGGCGGTGCGGTTCGAGCTCGTCCAGGAGGCGGAGCGCCCGCGGCTTGGGGGCGCCCGAGAGCGTCCCCGCCGGGAAGGTGGCCTTGAGGACGTCGTAGGCTTTGGCGCCCGGCGCCAGTTTCCCGACGACGGTGGAGACGAGGTGCATGATGTGGCTGAAGCGTTCCACTTCCATGAACTGCGTGACATCCACGGAGCCGGCAACGCAGACCTTGGAGAGGTCATTGCGGGAAAGATCGACCAGCATCAGGTGCTCGGCGCGTTCCTTCTCGTCAGCGAGCAGTTCCTCGGCGAGGGCCTTGTCCGCTTCGACGGTCTTGCCGCGCGGACGGGACCCGGCGATGGGGTGGGTGATGACTTCCTCGCCCGTCACGGTCACGAGGGCCTCCGGCGAGGAGCCGACGATCGAGTACTGGCGGCCGGCTGCGTCCTCGAGGCTGAAGATGTACATGTACGGGCTGGGGTTCGTGTTCCGCAGCACCCGGTAGACGTCCAGGGGGTCGGCGCCGCATTCCATTTCGAACCGGCGCGAAATCACCACCTGGAAGACCTCGCCGTCGACGATGGCCTCTTTGCCGCGGTCCAGGGCCGCCAGGTACCCGCTCTCGTCCCAGCGTTCCTGCACGCTCGAGGCGAAATCCAGGGCGGCGGTTTCGAGTACGGAGACGGGCTGCTCCACGGGGGCGCTGACCTTCGCCAGCAGCGCCTTGACGCGGGCGACGGCGTCGTGCCAGGCGTCGTCCACGCGTTCGGAGCTGTTATCGAAGTTGATGGCGTTGGCGATCAGCAGGACGGTGCCGTCCATGTTGTCGTGCACGGCCATATCCGTCACAAGGTTCAGGGCCATTTCGGGCAGCTCAAGATCGTCTTCCGGCGGGCTGGTCAGCTTCTCCCAGTGACGGACCGTTTCCCAGCCGAGGAACCCGACCAGGCCGGACGTGAACGGCGGCAGCCCATCGAAGCGGTCCGTGCGGAGGGCCTCGATGGTGTCGCGGACGGCGTCCACCGGACTGCCGTCCAGCGGGACGCCGACCGGAGGTTCGCCGAGCCAGCGCGCCTGGCCGTCTTTGGTGGTCAGCGTGGCCCGGGAGCGTGCGCCGATGAAGGAGTAGCGGGACCAGGAACCGCCGACAGCCGCGGATTCCATCAGGAAGGTTCCGGGCTGGCCGTGGGCGAGCTTGCGGTAGAGCCCGATCGGGGTTTCGGCGTCAGCGAGCACCTTCAGCCGCACGGGGATGACGCGGCTGTGGCCTGCGAGTTCACGGAACTCCTCCAGGCCCGGGCTGATGATTCCAAGGTCCTGCATGGCTGTGGTTTCCGCCTGTTCTTTCAGTTCTGAAGGTGGGGGGTGGCTGAGTGGTGATCGGCCGCGGGGTTGCAGCTCCAGCGTGTGGAGCCGCGGGCCGGCGCGCTAGCCCTGGCCGATGACGGCGTCGAGATCGCGCCCGTCGAAGCAGGTCCGGGTGCCGGTGTGGCAGGCTGCGCCGACTTGGTCGACACGGACCAGCAGCGCATCGCCGTCGCAGTCCATGGCCAGTGACTTCACCCATTGCACATGGCCTGAGGTGTCCCCCTTCCGCCAGTACTCCTGGCGGGACCTGGAATAAAACGTCACGCGTCCGGTCGTCATGGTCCGGTGGAGTGCTTCGTCATCCATCCAGCCCAGCATCAGGACCTCGTTCGTGTCGAACTGCTGGACGATCGCGGCCACCAGGCCGGCGCTGTCCCGCTTCAGGGCGTCGCCAAGTGCGGCCGGAAGGGGGCCCGAGGGCGCGGCCGGAACGGGGACGGCCTTTCCGCCGGCGGTGCTTCCGCCAGTGGCGGGTCCGTTGACGGCGGGTCCATTGACGGCGGGTCCATTAACAGGGGCGGGGGCGGGCTGCTCAGACATCAGGTCAAGTCTAGTGCCTACCGGCACTGCGACGATCTGTCCGCCCGCCATGGTCGGTGACGCCGGGACGTAACATGCGGATAGACATCCCGGCTGGTGGCCCACGGCTGGCAAAACGGCGGGGGTTCGTGTGCGCAGGCGCCGCCGTCTCGTGCTAGTTTCACAAGTGATGCATTTCGTCGATCCGTCCCGAGAAGTTTTGGCCGAAACACTGCTGGCAGCCGGCCCTGATTCCGCCACGCTCTGCCAAGGGTGGCTGACCCGGGACCTCGCCGCCCACCTCTACCTTCGCGAGCGGAAAGCCGCCGTCGGTCTGGGCCTGCTGATCAAGCGGCTGTCCAAGGCATCCGACGCCGCCACGGCAAAACTGGCCGCAAAGCTCAAGACCCCCGAAGACTACGCCCGGCTGGTCAACGCCTTCCGTGCCGGTCCCCCGGCACTCTCCCCCCTGAAGATCAAGGCCCTGGACGAAAGCTCCAACCTGATCGAGTACTTCGTGCACACCGAAGACGTCCGCCGCGCAGTGGAACGCTGGGCGCCAAGGGCCCTGGACGAGGCCTACTCGGACGCCTTGTGGGCTGAGCTCATCAAACGTGCCGCCATCCTTTACCGCGGCGTGGACCTGGGCATCGTACTGGTGCGCCCCTCCGGTCCCCGGCATGTGGCCAAACGCGCACCGGTCTCGGTGGCGATCGTCGGTGAGCCCGGCGAACTCCTGATGCATGCCCATGGCCGCACCCGCCACGCGCTCGTGACGTTCGAAGGCCAGCCGGATGCCGTCGCGCTCCTGCAGTCCGCAGAGGTCGGACTCTAAAACCCCAAGCAAGAGCAACGCCCGATAGGGGGCGGGCGGGGATTAGCGGACGACGAAGCCGGCTTCTCGGATCGCGGCCTTGACCTGGGCAATCATGTCGAAGGGCCCGAAGTGGAACACCGACGCCGCGAGGACGGCATCCGCACCGGCGGCCACGGCCGGCGGGAAGTGCTCGGGCTTGCCCGCACCGCCGGACGCGATGATGGGAACTTTGACCGCGGCCCGGGCCAGGCGGATCAGTTCGAGGTCGAAGCCGTCCTTGGTGCCGTCGGCGTCGATCGAGTTGAGCAGGATCTCCCCCACCCCGCGGTCGGCAGCTTCGCGCGCCCACGCGATCGCGTCGATCCCTGTGCCCTGGCGTCCGCCGTGCGTGGTGACCTCGAAGCCGGAGGCCGTGGGTTCGGAGCCGGGGCGGGTGCGCCGCGCGTCCACGGACAGCACGAGGACCTGGGAGCCGAAGTGCCGGGTGATCTCGTCGATCACGTCCGGCCGGGCCACGGCGGCGGTGTTGATGGCCGCCTTGTCCGCGCCGCAGCGCAGAAGCCTGTCCACTTCCGCCACGCCGCGGACGCCGCCGCCGACGGTCAGGGGAATGAAGACTTCCTCTGCGGTGCGGCGGACGACGTCGAAGGTGGTTTCCCGGTTGCCCGAGGAGGCGGTGACGTCGAGGAAGGTGAGCTCGTCGGCGCCGCCGTTGTCGTAGCGGTGGGCCAGCTCCACGGGGTCCCCGGCGTCGCGGAGTCCTTCAAAGTTGATGCCTTTGACCACGCGGCCGGCATCGACGTCGAGGCACGGGATGACGCGCACGGCAACAGTCATGACTTCTCCTGATGTTTGCTGGAGGAACTCCGGTGGGGTGCCGGGCTCAGATCCGGCAGGCGTGGATGCTGCTGACCAGGATGGCGCGGGCTCCGAGGTCGTAGAGCTCGTCCATGATCCGGTTGGTGTCCTTCTTGGGGACCATCGACCGGACGGCCACCCAGTCCGAATCGCGCAGCGGCGAGACCGTGGGCGATTCCAGGCCGGGCGTCAACGCGGCGGCCTGTTCCACGAGTTCCTTGCGGATGTCGTAGTCCATGAGCACGTACTGCCGTGCCACGAGGACCCCCTGGAGCCGGCGGATGAGCACTTCGGCGGCCGGGTTCTGCTCGCCCTTGCGGCCGATCAGCACCGACTCGGAGCGCAGTATCGGCTCCCCGAAAATCTCCATGCCGGCGGCCTTGAGGGTGTTGCCGGTCTCGACGACGTCGGCGATCGCGTCCGCGACGCCGAGGCGCACGGAGGATTCGACGGCCCCGTCGAGGCGGACAACTTTGGCCTTGATGCCGCGCTCGGCGAGGTAGCCGCGGAGCAGGCCGTCGTAGCTCGTGGCGAGGCGTTTTCCTTCGAGCTGTTCGACGGACTCAAAGTCACCCACCGGGCCGGCGAAGCGGAACGTCGAGGCCGCGAAGCCCAGCGGCAGCAGCTCCTCGGCCTCGACCTCAGCGTCCAGGAGCAGGTCGCGGCCGGTGATGCCGACGTCGAGCGTTCCCTGTCCGACGTACACGGCGATGTCACGGGGGCGGAGGAAGAAGAACTCGATGTCGTTGTCAGGGTCAACCATGACCAGTTCGCGGGTGTCGCGGCGCTGGCGGTAGCCGGCCTCGGCGAGCATGGCGGAGGCGGCTTCGGACAGGGATCCCTTGTTCGGGACGGCAACTCTCAGCATTGGGGGTCTCTCTTGGGTTAGGAAGTGGCTACGCAGGCAAACCGGGCCACGCAACTCGACGGTTCCGCCCGGAATGGTCCAGGCGGCGTCCGGCGCTGACGTGGCTAGAGATGCTTGTAGACGTCTTCCAGGCTGAGTCCCTTGGCGAGCATCAGAACCTGCAGGTGGTAGAGCAGCTGCGAAATTTCTTCCGCGGCGGCTTCATCGGATTCATACTCGGCAGCCATCCAGACCTCGGCTGCTTCCTCCACGACCTTCTTGCCGATGCCGTGGACTCCGGAATCCAGTTCTGCGACGGTGCGGGAGCCGTCCGGGCGTGCGGCTGCCTTCTCACTCAGTTCTGCGAACAGCGACTCGAAATTCTTCACACGCTCCAGCCTACTTGTTCGGGGCGGGACCGTGCCTGCCGGCCCCTTGCATGACGGGCAGGATGTGAGTGAAGACACATGCTGCTAGCTGAACTGCCTGAGCGTCACGGCGGTGGCCAGGGCGGCCGTGACGGCCTCGTGCCCCTTGTCCTCGGTGGAGCCCGGAAGCCCGGCGCGGTCGATTCCCTGCTGCTCCGTGTCACACGTGAGCACGCCGAAGCCCACGGGCACGCCAGTGCGCACACTGACCTCGGTGAGGCCAAGGGTGGCGGCCTCGCAGACATATTCAAAGTGCGGGGTTCCGCCCCGGATCACGACGCCGAGCGCCACGACGGCGTCGAAGTGCGGTGCCAGCCGGGCGGCGGCCACGGGGAGCTCAAAGGTGCCGGGAACGCGCAGAACCGTCGGTTCGCTGATGCCGGCGTCCTTGGCCGCGCGGAGGGCGCCGTCAAGGAGGCCGTCCATGATCTTGGTGTGCCAGCTTGCGGCCACAATGGCCAGCTTCAGCCGGGACGTTTCCTCGGGCTGGAACGTGGTGAGGTCAATCTGGGGTGCGCCGTGTCCACTCATGCGTGAATCCTTGCTGTAGTTGTCGGTCTGCGGGGCGGTGCTGTGGGTGTTGCTCTACGTGGCCGGGCCGGGTCAGTCTTGTTCGTGTTCAAAACCGCGCTGGCCCGCCGCCGGCGCCGCAGGCTGGACGTCGAGGACCAGCCGGTGGTCCATCCGGTCTTTCTTGGTCTGCAGGTAGCGGATATTCTGCTCCCGCGACGGCACCTCGGTCGGAACCATTTCCACCACCCGGACGCCGGCCAGCGCGAGCCTGTCCTGTTTGTCCGGGTTGTTGCTCAGGAGCCGCACCTCATGGAGTCCCATCTCCGCCAGGATCTGGGCCGCTGCCTTGTAGCAACGGGCGTCGACGGGCAGTCCCAGCTGCTCATTTGCCTCCACGGTGTCGAAGCCCGCTTCCTGGAGGGCGTACGCCTTCATCTTGTTCGCCAGGCCGATCCCGCGGCCTTCCTGGCCGCGCAAGTAGAGCAGCGTACCGCCGAACTCATTGATCATCTCCAGCGCGTAGGCCAGTTGCTCGCCGCAGTCGCAGCGGTAGGAGCCGAACACGTCGCCGGTGAGGCACTCGGAATGCAGGCGCACCAGCGGCGCCTTGCCGTCGACCGGCAGCATCGGTGAACTGACCGCGAGGTGCTCGGCTCCGGTGGCCAGATCGGTCCAGGCCTGGGCCACAAAATCGCCGAAAGCCGTGGGCAGCTGGACGATCGGTCCCGCGCTGACCGGATGCGGCTGGCGTGCCATGGACATCTCTTCTCGTGTCTCGGACGTCGTCATTTGTATCTCCTCCATCAGGCCGGATCCGCTGCGTGGCCGGCATGCTGTCCCGCATCCAGGTAGGCCTCTAGATCCGCAATCGAAATCAGGGGGCAGCCATGCTCGATAGCGAAGCTGCGAAGTCCGTCCAGCCGCATCATCTCTCCGTTGTCGTACACCAGCTCTGCAATCACTCCCACAGGCTCCAGGCCTGCCAGCCGGCAGAGATCCACTGCCGCCTCGGTGTGGCCGGGGCGTTGCCGCACTCCCCCCTTAACGGCGCGAAGGGGGAAAACATGCCCGGGTCGGGTCAAGGAATTCGGCTGGCTCCCGGGGTCCGCCAGGATCCGGGCGGTCAGGGCCCGGTCCGTGGCGGATATTCCGGTGCTGACTCCCACGGCTGCGTCGCAGGACACCGTATAGGCAGTGCCCTTGGCGTCCTCATTGATATCCACCATCGGCGGCAGCGCGAGGGCGTCCGCCCGTTCGGCGGCGAGCGGCACGCAGATCACGCCGGAGCTGTACCGCACTGTCCAGCCCATCAACGCGGCCGTGGCGTGCTGCGCGGCGAAAATGATGTCGCCTTCGTTTTCGCGGTCCTCGTTGTCCACGACCAGGACTGGGCGCCCTGCCGCCATGGCACTGATGGCCTCTTCGATGGGATCCAGACCCGTCCGCGGGCTCAGCCCCGCGGCAGGCAGGGCGGCAGCTTGGGCGGCGCCGTTCTGGGCGGCGGCCTCGTGCGAGGCGGCGCCGTTCAGGGCGCCGTCGTCCAGGATGTGTCCGGACAAGTTCTTGATCTGGTTCATTCGGCGCCTCCCTCCACGTGAGCTGCTGCCCGGGTGGCGGCTGCCCGTGCCGGGCCGCCTGCAAAGGCAAGCAGGCGCTCAGTGTACTTCGCCAGCACGTCCACCTCGAGGTTGACCCGGCCGCCAAGGGGTTTCGCGCCCAGGCCGGTCTCGGCCAGCGTGGTGGGAATGAGTCCCACTTCGAACCACGGTGCCTGTTCCGGCGCCGGGCTGACGGCGGTCACCGTCAGCGATACGCCGTCGACGGCGATGGAGCCCTTTTCCGCGATGTAGCGTGCAAGCCCGGCCGGCACGCCGAAGCGGAGCCGGTCCCAGTTGCCGAGCGCCTCGCGCTCCAGCAGTTCGCCAACGCCGTCGACGTGGCCCTGGACGACGTGGCCGTCCAGCCGGCCGCCGGCCGGGACACAGCGTTCCAGGTTGACCGGGTCACCTGCCAGGAGTTCACCGATGGTGCTGCGGTTGAGTGTTTCGCCCATGACGTCGACGCTGAAGTCCTTGCCGTCGATCTGCGTCGCGGTCAGGCAGACGCCGTTGACGGCGATGGAACCGCCGAGGGCGAGCCCGTCGGTGGTTCCGGGGGCGTGCAGCCGAACGGTGGCGCTGGCGTTGCCGTTGCGCTCAACGGACAGCACCTTTCCCTGCTCGGCGATAATTCCGGTGAACATCAGTTGCCTCCTGCGGCGGTGTCCGCGCCAGTGCGGTGCGGGGTGGAGTCGGGTGAAGTTATGGTGCCGGCGGGCATGCCGGCGCGGGTGCCGGGGCTGCTCGCGGGCCCGCTCTGGGGGTGGCCCTCCGGGCCGCTGGCCGTGAGGCCGGCCGGGCGGAGGTGCAGCCGCAGGTCGCGGCCGAGCATCCTGACCGCGCCCCCGGACGCCGGATCCCACTCCCACTCCTGGGCATCGGCCAGGGTGGTGATGCCCAGGTCCTCCAAGGCGGGGGTGCCCGAGCCGAGGAGCGTCGGGGCCAGATACACGATGAGCTCGTCGACGAGGCCGGCCGCAAGGAACGCGCTCAGGATCCGGGAGCCGCCCTCCACCATGAGATGCCGCACGCCGGCGGCAAACAGCTGGTCCAGGGCCTCCCGGGGATCGCGCGTGGCAACGTGCAGAACCTTGCCGTCCTCGCCATTGATGGCCGCACCCTCGGGGATTTCGCGGTAGCCCATGACGGCGCGCAACGGCTGTTTGCCGGCCGTTTCGCCCGCGGCATTGCGTGCTGTGAGCCGCGGATTGTCCACGAGGACCGTCTGGGTGCCCACGAGGATGGCGTCGATCCGGCCGCGCAGCGCGTGGTTGTCCGCGAGGGATTCCGGGCTGGAGATCCACTGGCTGGTCCCGTCGCTGGCTGCGATGCGGCTGTCGAGGGTCTGCGCGATATGCAGCGTGACGAAAGGCCGCTGGGCGGCGACTGCGGCGAACCAGCGCCTGTTGAGGTCCAGCGCAGCGTCGGCGGCCAGGCCGGACCTGACGCGGACGCCCGCGGCACGCAGTGTCTCTGCGCCGCCTGCCGCCGGGTCATGGGGGTCGTCGACGGCGTAGATGACGTCGCTGATTCCGGCGTCGATGATGGCCTGCGCGCAGGGGCCCGTGCGTCCGCAGTGGTTGCACGGCTCCAGGGTCACCACGATCGTGGCACCGCGGAGGTCATGACCGGCGGCCTTCGCTTGTGCGATCGCGTCGGCTTCGGCGTGTGCCGTGCCGGCTCCGCGGTGGCGGCCGGACACCAGCTGCGTTCCATCGGCGGCGATGACGACGGCGCCCACGAGCGGGTTCGCTCCGCGGGGGCCCTCTGCTGCGACGAGCAGTGCCGCCTCCATGGCTGCGGTTTCGGCGTCGCTGAATCCGGCGCCGGACAAACCCATGCCGGCGTCCCTCACAGGGCTGGAAAGGTGTTGTTGTTCAAAGCTCATCGGCCCGTCACCGGGCCTCCGGCGCCAGCAGCGTCGGTGAAGAGCCATCGCAGAAAGTTCATATGTGTGTGTCGTTCCTTCCCTCACGAACCGCGATGGCTCCGGGGGTATACGACAGCACAATGCTGCGGCGCCAATAGGACGCCGCAGTAACAGCTGTACGTGCTTCTCTCATCCAGACTTTTACTGTCGGTACCGGAATTCCACCAGTTCAACCGTTTGCCGGCATTTCCCCTGGGGGAAGCGCCGGCGCGCGGGTCGCGGACTATAACCGCCGGTTCGGACTTACACCGACCCCGGAGCACGTATGTGTGTTGTTATTCTGACACAACCTCAGGCCGCACCCGGCTATTCCCGCTGCCGGAGGTTACGGTCTGCGTCATGTCGAGGAGCGGCGCAGTGAATATGGCGCCTGGCACAGGACGCGGCGGACTGCCCGCCCCAGCGAGGCCGCGGGAGCGGGCTCAGAACGACCGGCGGCCGGCCTCCCGGAGCCGCTCGATAGCCTTGGCCGGGTCTGCGGCGCCGTAGACCGCGGATCCTGCCACGAAGACGTCGGCGCCGGCCTCGGCGGCACGCCAGATGGTCTCCTCGGTGATGCCGCCGTCCACCTGCAGCGCCACGTCGAAGCCGGAAGCGTCGATTGCCGCGCGGGCCCGCCGGATCTTGGGCAGCGTGAGCTCGAGGAATTCCTGGCCGCCGAAGCCAGGCTCCACCGTCATGATCAGCAGCAGGTCCAGCTCACCGAGCATGTCCAGGAAAGGCTCCACGGCGCTTCCGGGCCGGAGCGCAAGGCCCGCCTTGGCGCCGCGGGCCCGCAGTTCGCGGGCCAGTTTGATCGGTGCGATCGATGCCTCGGCGTGAAAGGTCACCGAGGCCACACCGGCGTCGGCGTAGGCGGGCGCCCAGCGGTCGGCGTGCTCGATCATCAAGTGCGCGTCCAACGGCACCGGGCTGATTTCCTGCAGCCGCTGGACTACGGGAAGCCCGAGCGAGAGGTTGGGCACAAAGTGGTTGTCCATGACATCCACGTGCACGGCATCCGCGTTGCTAATTCTGAGCAGCTCGGCCTCAAGGTTGGCGAAGTCGGCGGAAAGGATGCTCGGGTTGATGCAGCACTGGGCCATAAGAATTCCTTGTCGTTCTGCTGAAAGTCCTGCGGAAAGTCCTGCTGAAGGCGCGGGCAACCCGCACCCCAGTATCACCTGTTGATCAGGCCTTCTTGTGGATGAGGGCCAGGAACATGGCATCCGTGCGGTGCACATGCGGCCAAAGCTGGGCGGTGAGTTCGTGCCCGGCCTCCAGATGGCCGGTAAGGCTGACGCTGTCCAGTACGGCCCCGGCGTCGAGGAGCTCGAGGTCCTCGCGTTTGCGCAGCGCATCGCTCACGACGGCGGTCGTCTCGGCCGGGTGCGGGGAGCAGGTCACGTAGGCCACGACGCCGCCCGGTTTCACGGCTGCCAGCGCGGATTTGAGCAGTTCGCGCTGCAGCGGGCCGAGGTCCGTCAGGTCCTTGGGCGTGCGACGCCAGCGTGCCTCCGGTCGCCGGCGCAGTGCACCGAGACCGGTGCAGGGCGCATCGACAAGGACACGGTCGAAGCTTTCCGCCATCTCAGTGCCAATCTCGCGGCCGTCTCCGGTCCGCACGTGCCAGACATCATGGGGCACCGCGGCCAGGGCCTGCCGGACCAGCTTGGCGCGGTGTGGAGCCGGTTCGTTGGCCAGAAGCGTGGCGCCGTGTTGCCGGGCGAGTGCGCCCAACAGGACAGCCTTGCCGCCGGGTCCGGCGCACAGGTCGAGCCATCGTTCGCCGGCCGGGCTGGAGCTTCCAGCGGCCCCGGTTCCAAGATCGACGGCGGCCAGCGCGCGGGCCACGAGTTGCGATCCGACGTCCTGGATGCGGGTGGTGCCTTCCCGAACGGAGGCGAGCCGGCCGAGGTCCCCGCCACTGGAAAGTGCCGAGCCCTCGACGAGTTCGCCGGGGGTGGCACCGCCTTCCAGCGCCTCGTCGAGGCTGCCGAGTCCGGGCAGCGCCACGAGGTTGACCACCGGTGCGGCATTGTCCGCTTCCAAAAGCTCGTCGATCTCGGCGACAGGCCGGCCGTGGGCCACGAGGGACTGCCGCATGGCGCGGACAATCCACTCCGGGTGGGCGAAACGGATGGCAGCGATCTTTGTCTCGTCTGTCTCCTCGCCGGTCAGCAGGTCCAGCCATTCCGCCAGGGTGCGGGCGGAGACCTTGCGGAGCACAGCATTGATGAGCGCCGAGGGCCCGGCCCCGATCACTGCGCGGGCCAGGCCGACCGTCTGGTCCAGGGCGGCATGCGCCGGGACGCGCATGGCGAGCAGTTGGTGGACGCCGATCCGGAGCGCATCGAGGATGGCGGGATCCAGCTGGTCCAGCGGCCGGTCCACGCAGCGTGCCAGGATCGCGTCGTACGTGCCCTGGCCGCGGAGGGCGCCATAGCTCAGTTCGGTCGCGAAGCCGGCGTCGCGTTTGTCCAGTCCGTGATGCCGGATCCGGGCCGGAAGCACGAGGTTCGCGTAGGCGTCCTCGGCGGCGACGGCGCGGAGGACCTCGAACGCCACGAGCCTGGCAGGGTCCGCCCTGCGGGTGCGCTGTGATGGGGCGCTCTCGGAGAATCCGCGCTGCTGGCCTCGGTTGCGTTCCCGACCCTTGGCATCGCGCTGGCTGCCGTCCCGGCCGCGGCTGGCCTGGCCGCCGCGCTGGCCTCCGGCGCCTCCGCGCTGGGGGCCCCGGCCGCGGTCGCTGCCACTCGTTCCCGACTCGCTCATTCGAATACCACGCTTTCAAGTGTTGCCTGTCCGCGCGCCCAATCAGCTGCGGTCATCATTTTCTTGCCCGAGGGCTGGATCCGGGTGAGTTCCACCGGGTGCGAGCCGGTTCCCACCAGTACGCTCTTCCCGTTCATCTCCAACTGGCCGGGCTTCAGGGCGGGAGCCTCGGGCCGGAGCAGGACCGGTTCCAGTTTGACGCGCTGCCCGTCCAGTGTGGTCCAGGCGCCGGGCTCAGGGGTGACCCCGCGGGCCCGCCGTCCGATCGCCAAGGCCGGCTGCCGCCAGTCGAGCCGGCCGTCGTCCAGAGTCAGCTTCGGGGCCAAGCTCACGTCCCCTTGCTGCGGCACGGCCGCAGCTTTACCGGCGTCGACGGCGGACAGCGTCTGGGTAAGCAGCACGGCTCCGCTGTGAGAGAGCCGCTCGAGCACCGCCCCCGCAGTGTCATCGGAGCGGACGGTTTCTGTGAGCGTGCCGAAAACGGGGCCAGTGTCCAGCCCTTCCTCGAGCAGGAACGTAACAGCGCCGGTGATGTCGTCACCGGCGATGAGCGCTCGCTGGACGGGCGCCGCTCCCCGCCAGGCCGGCAGGAGGGAGAAATGCAGGTTGATCCAGCCGTGGCGGGGAACGTCCAGGGCCGGGCGCGGAATAAGCCCCCCGTAGGCCACGATCGCGGCGACATCCGGGGCCGTTGCGGCAATCCTGGCCGTCACGTCGGCGTCGACCTTGGACGCCCGGATGACGTCGATACCGAGCTCTGCGGCGCGGGCCGCGACGGGCGACGGCGTGAGGATGCGCTTGCGGCCCAGCGGCGCATCCGGGCGGGTGAGGACGGCGACGACGTCGAAGCCGGCGTCGACCAGGGCGTCCAGGGAGGGCACGGCGACAGCCGGCGTGCCGGCGAAGAGTACCCTCACTGGGAGTTTCCGAAGGAGCCGAAACTCCCCGTCCCGGCGCCGCCGGAACCGAAGCTCGATCCAACTGTCCTGGCGCGCTTCGCCGTCGTCTGCTCGGTGATGGAGTCGTAGTTGGCATTCCGGATGGCCCGCAACGCGGTCTTCCGGTCCTCGCCTTCCAGCCGGTCTGTGAACAGGATCCCGTCCAGGTGGTCGGTTTCATGCTGGAAGCAGCGGGCCAGCATGCCTTCCCCCTCGATCGTGACGGGATCACCGTGAAGGTCGACGCCGGTGACGGTCGTGTGCCGGTAACGGCGGACCGGGAAGCCGAGGCCAGGGATGGAGAGGCAGCCCTCGACCTGGTCCGGCTGGAAGTCCTCGCTGCTCACCAGCACAGGGTTGATGATGTGACCCTCCACGCCGCCGATCCGGTAGGTGAAGACGCGCTTGCTCACGCCGACCTGGGGTGCGGCCAGCCCTGCCCCGTCGACGTCCTCCATGGTTTCGGTCATGTCCGCTACGAGTTTCGCCAGTTCAGGCCCGAATTCCGTCACGGGATCGGCGACTGTGCGCAGCACAGGATCTCCGATGATGCGGATATTCAAAATGGCCATGTGCAGTCTGTCCTCACGGTGGATGGCTAGGGAATCGAGTCCAGTTTAGTTGCACCTGTGGCCCGGTCCGCTTTCGCCATCGGATCCGTCTGGGTGGGGCTGGCCGGCTTCGCCTGGGTGTGGGCTTCCGCGGCCCTCCGTGAGGCCCCACGGCCGGGCGGCCGGGCGACCGGGCGACCGGAGTCCTGGACGGTTCCCTCGCGGTGTCAGACGCCCGATATGTGCTTTCGGCTTGCCAGGCATGTCTTCACTGTCCGCCCGGCCGGTCACGCCGCAACAGCGGCCATTTCATCATTATTGTCAGAGCCCACTGGCAGACTGTGATTGTGGAAGCCGTCGGGGATTTCATTCCTTTCGAGAACGAGGGGCAGGGCACGGAGAGGTGCACCGGCCCCGCTGTTGCCTGCGGCATAGTGCCCGGCGCGTGTCAGGGTACGGGCCCGGGTTTTCAGTCCGGTGTGGACAGCGTCATCGCGCTGCTCCAACGCGTGGGCTCGACGGCAGCGGAGGACGCGGCATTGTTTGGTTTCCGTGCGGCGTCGGACTTTGCCGGCCGGATGGAGGAGATCTCGAGGCATGTGGAGTATCTCCAGCTCGTGGCGGCCGGCGCGGTGGACCGGACCCGAAAGCAGGCTGCGGCGGACGCCGCGAAGGCCGGCACGTCGTGGACCACAGGGTGGCGGGACGATTCTCCCGGGTCCGGGCCCGGATCCTCGGCACCGGGCGCCGCCGCTGCACCGGGTGCTCCGGGTGCGGACGATCCTGTGGATGACGGGTACCGGAACACCGTTGAGTTTCTGCGGGCCCGGCTGTTGATCAGCGCGGCCGAGGCGCGGCGCAGGCTCGCCCTCGCCGAGAGCATCCTGCGCCGGCAGGGATTCACCGGGGAGCCGCTGCCGCCCGTACGCGGGGAACTCGGTGCCGCGGTCGCGGCCGGTGAAGTCGCGTCCCGGGCCGCGACGATCATCACGCTGGCGCTGGGCCGGGTCCGGCACGCCTGCGACGCGGAGTCCGCGGCCCGGATGGAACACGCCCTGACCCGCACCGCGGCCGGGAACGACCCGGACTTCCTGGTCCGGGTCGCACGGCGCTGGGCGGATGCGATCGACCAGGACGGTGCCGAGCCCTCCGAGGAGCTGCTTCGCCAGCTCCAGGGCGCGTTCATCCGACGCCAGCGCCACGGCCTGCACCACCTGGAGATCTTCGCGACCACCGACCAGTTCGAGCACCTCCTCACCGTGATGAACACCGCCACCAACCCACGCACCAGCAGTTCCGCGGCGCCGGCGGCGGTCACCGACTGCGGCGCGCACGCCGCTGCCGGCGGTGAGGGTCCCGTGGCCAACCCTGCCACGGTTGTCACGGACGGTGTTTCGAGTGCTTCC
>NZ_JBFTIK010000029.1:0-32016 GCF_056394725.1 Arthrobacter sp. 10N418 | reverse complement strand
TGCGACTGGGCGAAACTGCGCGGCGTGGCCGAAAACGGCCCCGTACTGGTCCGCCCTGACAAACACGTCGGCTGGCCCACGGACCGCTTGCCGGGTGATCCTGAAGGCGCCCTTTACAGGAGAATTGACCATGAACCTGTCTTTTGAGCATGTGACCCTGGGCCAGCGGGTCCTTTTCGGCACCGGCGCGGCCGCTGCGAACCTCGCCGCGGAAGTCGCCCGACTGGGCGCACAGCGGGTGATGGTGATCGCCTGGGACCGTGAGACACCGGTGGCCCGCACCGTCGCCGCTGACATCAAGGTGGCGCTGTGGCACCACGACGTGGTGATGCACGTGCCGATCGAGGTCGCCGAGAAAGCGAGGGCCGCCGCCGCTGAAGCCGGCATTGACCTGCTCGTCTGCGTGGGTGGGGGCTCGACGACAGGACTGGCCAAGGCGATCGCCATGACCTCACGCCTGCCCATCATTGCCGTGCCCACCACCTACGCCGGCTCCGAAACCACGAACGTGTGGGGCCTGACCGAATCGTCCCGGAAAACCACGGGAGTGGACGACGCGGTGCTGCCCGTCACGGTCATCTACGACGTCGCACTGACCCTGTCCCTGCCGGTGGAGATGTCCGTCGCGTCCGGCCTGAACGGCATGGCCCACTGCATCGACTCGATGTGGGGCCCGCGGGTGGACCCGATCAACGCCGCGCTCGGCGCCGAAGGTATCCGTGCCCTCAGCCGCGGACTGCCCCTGATCGCGGAGGACCCGTCCGGTACCGAAGGACGCGAGCAGGCCCTCTACGGCGCGTACCTGTCCGCGGTCGCCTTCGCCTCCGCAGGGTCCGGGCTGCACCACAAGATCTGCCACGTCCTGGGCGGGACCTTCAACCTGCCGCATGCGCAGACCCACGCCACCGTGCTGCCCTACGTCCTGGCGTTCAACGCACCCGCCGCGCCCGAAGCCGCGGCCCGCATCGCCGCAGCCTTCGGGACCGCGGACGCCCTGACCGGGCTCCAGGATCTCCGTAAACGCATCGACGCCCCGAAGGCGCTGGCGGACTACGGCTTCACCGCCGACGGGATCGCCGAAGCCGTTGCCATCGTCCTCCCCGCCGTTCCGGCATCCAACCCACGCCCCGTCACCGCCGAAAACCTCACCCGCCTCCTCCAGGCAGCCCTCACCGGTGAAGACGCCCGGGTCCTCCTGGACCTCTGAGCCGGCCTCTGATCATGCCGCCAGCGCACGCTTCCTACCCCGAACCTAAGGAGTACAGCATGTCTAACACCACCGATGCCCGGGCGTCCATCAGCCCCGAGCGGGCCTGCTCAAAGGTTTTGCCACACGGCCGCTTGTGTAACCGGACTAGTCAGGTCCAAATTACCTGGCTCGCGGGTGGGGAGATAGTCCGGTTACGGCACACCCCAATCTGACGTCATGCAGCCGCGGCAAAGAATGTCGGAGTAGGGTCTGATTTTCACTTTCTGACACTGAATCCAAAAACTCATAGATCCTAACCCGACACTTTGAACCGTCCTGCGCTGACACGGCATGCGCCCTTTGAAGCGAGGAAAAGGCATCATGGTGCCCCAGTCCTCAGCTGCCGTCTTACCCAGGCAGCGTCCGCACATCTGGGAACCGGCCCTCTGGGGCCTTCTTCGGCTCCAGGGGTGTTCGGGGTCCCGGGGGTCTTCATGTCGCACTTGTCGAACAGCGGTCGATCGAGCCGAGAAGAGAACTCTTTACCCGGCCTTGAAGGCGTTGGCCGTGAGATCGAGAACCGCGATACCCCGCATGGCTTGGGACCGCAGAGACCGATCAAGTGGCATCGGCGCATGTTTGGACGCGCCAGAAATAGCGTTAGGAAAACTGCGCCCCTCAGCGTCTCTAACGCTGCTTACGGATACCCGTTTCCGTTGGAGCCTTGGTATGGCGTGTCTCGATGACGTCGCGGCGTAGCAGCCATGAACGGCGGCGCGCCGTCTTCAGCACAAGGGGAGCGTCCGGAATTGCCTTCTTGGCCGTCGTCCGGATGAAGCCTACGCCGCCTGGCGATACTTCGACTCGATTGCTCATGCTCACAGTCTAGGCCGTTAGGCCGACTTTTCGCTCCGTCCCGCTGCGGCCGCTATTGCAAAAGCCGGTGCGAGTTCGGCTGCAATCAGCTCTGCCAGGAATACGTCGCCCTTTGACAGAGACCCCGCCTTCGGAGCGTCAACAGCCACCATGCCGAAGACTGCTCCGCTGGACCAGATGGGGGCGCGGATGAAGGTGCGATACCGTGCCCGATCGCC
Organism: Arthrobacter sp. 10N418; assembly: GCF_056394725.1. Taxonomy (NCBI): domain Bacteria; kingdom Bacillati; phylum Actinomycetota; class Actinomycetes; order Micrococcales; family Micrococcaceae; genus Arthrobacter; species Arthrobacter sp. 10N418. Next base: position 29,733 of record NZ_JBFTIK010000029.1, on the reverse strand, counting down.
TTCATAATGCGGCGGGGCTTCTGCCGAGGTGTCGGCGTAGAGCTCGCCCTCCGGCGAGTTCCCTGAAAGGTACGCCAGGATCTCGGCACCGTCTGGTTCGTCAAAGGAGAACGTCCGGGGGACATCGTTGCGACCCAAACGTGCCAACGGATACAGCTCATTTGGTTGTTTGACCGCATATACGATGGCCCGTACATCGGTGCTCTCCGGCATCATGGCACCCAACGCGCTGCAGCAATGTGTAGCGATGGTCTTCAGGCTCTCATTCAGCAGCTCAGGACTGGAATAGGCCGGGTCGACGGCGGCAAGTTCGGCCATCAGATCCAACGCAGGACCAAGTTTGTTTCGGAGCTCCTTCATCGTGTCGTACCGAGCCTCGGCCACGGACTTGACATTCTTGTGGTCCCGCGCAGCCTTAATAATCAGGAGAACCGTGGCCACTGCCCCTGCACCAATCGCAAGATACCGAAGAACGGTGGCCAGGCCGCCATCGAGTTGGGCCCACCCCATGAGAGCAGTCGCGATGCCGGCCAGTGACGTCGGAGCAACAGTAAGCAGCAGATTGGACCGATCAGCCCAAAAGAGCCCGCGCGTAACCGGCCCGTCAGTGCTTGGTTGCTTGGACATGGTCACCTTCATCCGAATCGTTGCGTATCGTACTCAAGAAGTTCAGCAGGACTGGGCCCACACTTCCACTACACTTGAGCTACGGGTAAACCGGCCAGAAGTTAACACAGCTAAAAGAGATGACGTGAAGAGTTACTGGCGGGTTTATACGTTCAGAATGAGAGGACGTATTTCACGCCGTGGTGCAACTAAAGGAGATCTATCTCGATCTTGCCCGTCTCAGCGACAAGGAGCGCCAGGCCTTTCAAGCGCGGCAGGGCCGCCTCTACGGCCAGTTCGGAAAGTCAGCGACCAACGCAACCAATGCTTTGACCGACCATTTCGGCGCACCGGGGCTCCTGTCAGCGGAAGGGCTTCGAATACGAACCCCTTTTTCCTACCTTTCGACACCTATACCTGAGGGAGCCGCGTCTGACAGACGGGCTCCGAAACGTGACCTGCGTCCTCCGGCAACAAGGATTTCCTCCGGCAAAGGTGCTGCCCTGCGGATGTACCTGACCGCGTTGGCCTATGCCCAGATCAGGAATCGACCCGGTCGCAGGGTCACGCTCGACGTACCTCTTGCGACTTTTTCGCGGGAATGGGGATGGAACGACATAGTCGCCACTCCAGCGGTCACTTCGGGGCGTGGAGAGACGAGTTCGACCATCCGGGAAAAGAAGGCCAGAACGTTGGCCAACGTGTTGGACACTCTTGAGGAAGCAAAACTCGTTCATCTGCCTGGGACCCCAGGCCGACGAGGTAGGCATGAAGGGTTCAGCCTCCTGGACGAGTCCGGATGGCAGCGGGGCGGGGATCCGCTCCCTTACGCAGTTCCTCCCAAAAACGAGGACTACTTTACGCTGCCTGTTGGGTTTGTAACCCAAGGATGGCTCCATGTGCTTGAGGACTCCGAGATTACCCTCCTCCTTATGGTCGCGTGTCGCCGAGGCACTCTCATGGCACTAGGAGACGATCCGGACATCATTCCGGGCGAGGTGGCAATACCCGCGGAGATAAGGCTCAGGCACTACGGGATTCATCGGGATCCCTTCTCCGCCGCACGCAAGACACTCGAATGGTTTGGGCTTCTCGGCGTCCGGGAAGTGCACCGACACGAGGACGGGCGGGCTGAAGATACGGTGATGAGGCTGCATAGGCTTTCTCTGCTCCAAGAGGGATTCGAATCCCCGGCCTTAGATACAGTCCGTGAGACGATCGATCACCAACTCGGCCGACCAAGACTGGGATGACCGGTTAGGCTTTCGGCTCGCGAACGGCTCGCGAACGGCTAGGGGACGAGCTGCTCATGCTTTGAACTTTTGGCGTCGGCGGTCCTACGCAGGCAGCGTCCGCACGTCAGGGAACCAGCCCTCCGGCGCCTTCTTCGGTTCCAGGTGTTCGGGGTCGCGGTGCTTTTGCATGTCGCATTTGTAGAACGGACCGCGTGGGTCCAGGAGCACGCTCATGTGGTGGTCCGCGTGGTCCTTGAACCAGACGCTGATTCCCGTTGCCCCGTCCAGCCTGAGGTGTTCCCAGGCACGCCACAGCGCTTCTATGCGGGAGACTGCTTCGGGGTGGAAGTACCATTCGAGGCACCATTTTGCGGCGCGGCCGTCGACGTCGCGGACGTAGGTGGGCAGCAGCTGTTCGTGCAGGAATTCTTCGGCTGAGCCGTAAACGAGTTGCGGCGGCTTTTGCTCCTCCCCTGCCGGGCTGGCAGGCTCTTCCGCACTGGTGCTGGGAGCTTCGTTGAATCTGCCGATGTCTATGGTCATTTCAGAGTCTCCTACCCGGTGACCCAGGGGTTGGCGGGAGCTCCGGCAGCTACCGGCACGGCCTCTTCTTCCGGGCGGGAGCTGTACTTCGTGATGGATGCCTCTACGGCGTCCTTGTGGGGTCCGGTGTACCAGGGCATGGTGCGGACCAGTGTGGCCGGCGCCCCTGATGCGAGGACGACGGCGCGGCCGCGGTCCAACTCAGCGAGGTTGGAAACATCGAAGATGCGTTCCTTGCCCTCTTGCCGGGAGCGGCTGGAGCCGGTTTTGCCGGAGGAGATGGAGACGTTGGTGTAGCTGTAGTCCCCGATCAGGTCCGAGAGCGCGCGGAGGAATCCTTCTTCGGCCACTCCCCCGCCGTAGACCTTGACGTTCGCGGCGGACCAGATTTTCCGCATGTTCGCCTCGCCCCACAGTTCGACGCCCTGGGACCAGGACTGCAGGATGCCCATCACGATCAGGCCCTTGGAGCCGTAGTGGCTGAACTGGTCCGGGAGGGCGGCCCAGCGGACGACGTTCGCCAGCTCATCGAGGGCAAACAGTGCAGGTTTGGGCAGGCGGCCGCCGCTGCGCTCGGCCCGTTCCTCCATCGCCTCAGCAATCGCAACGGTCAACGCCGTTGTCAGCGGAGCGGCTGAGCCTGCCCCTTCCTTGGAAAGGATGTAGATCGTCTCCTGAGAGGCGGCGAAGGCGTGCGGGTTGAACTGCCGGCGGGCATCACTGGCCACGGTTGCTCCGCCTGTTGGGGCGACCCAGCGCAGGGTGTTCCTGCTTTTGAGGCACTGGATCATCTTTTCGGCGGTGCCGAAGATACCGTCGCGCTGTTTGTCGGCCAGCTTCAGCGTGGACTCCAGGCCCTTGTACTGCAGCTCGTAGTCATGCTCTCGAAGGATTTCAATGGGTTCCTGACTGACCTGCTCCGTCACCCACAGGTAGACCTGCGTGATGGGCAGCTGCCCGAGGGCGGCCGCGAGGAAGTACGAGGAGAGAATGTCCTCTGCCTTGGGATCGAAGTAGGCGTCCGGTTTCGATCCCGGCAGACGCGAACCGACCGAGAAGTGCTGGGTGAGCTTGTATGCCTTTTCTTCGTCGGTGACGTAGGACAGCGGGTTCCACCACCAGTCCGGTTCCTCCTGCGCAATCTTCTGCGGATCGAAGACCCACACCGGGGCCGTGGCTTCCCGGACGCCGCGGGTGCCGTCCACGACGTCTCGCTTGTTCGAGGTTGAGACAACGGCACCTGGTGCGTCCAGGATGGCGGGCATCACGCGGGAGGTGGACTTACCCGTTCGCGGCCCCCAGATGTCGAGGCTGAGGTCTTCCCAGGACTGGATGAACTTCTGCCCGGTGGAGACTACTTTGCCGACGACGATGCCCGGGGTGTCCTTTACCCCCAGCCGCTCAGCCTTGGCCTGCGCTCCCTTCTCGGAGAACGCCGCCAATGACTTCCCGCGGCCCAGATAGCGGGCAGCCTTATCCACGCGGGCACGTTTGGACGCGCCCTTCCGCCACGCCACGAGCACGACGATAGCCAGCGCCAGGATCACGCAGGCCATGAGGCACGCCGCGACGGTGGACTGGGTTGGCCAAGGCACCTTGCCCTTGATGAGCCCGGCGATCAGGTCAATAGGGTGGGCAGGGGGTGCATCGATGCCGGCCATCCAAGACCCGAGGTGGGCGGCGGCGTAGGTGCCGCCACCGAAGATGACGATGGCGCCGATGGCCAGCCAGACCAGCAGGGCATCTTCGAGCCCCATTCCTTTGCGGTTCGGTGCACTCACAGCGCGCCTCCTTCTGTAGGCAGCACAGGTGCTGCCGGGTCCATCAGCGTTTCGGTCGGTGCGTGCCAGCGGGTGTCAGTGTCGTTCAGGCCATCGTTCTTCTCAATCGAGGTCAGCCCGATGTGGACGGGAATGCCGGGACGGCCGCCGACCTTGATCAGGAACTTGCCCCGGCCCGGGGGTTCGACGTCGAGGCCCCGGGAGTCCCAGGCGGGCGGGTCCTGCCACGAGATGAGCTTTTGCTGCTCCTGCCGGGACAGCGGGATCGCGGAGGTCAGCAGCGGCATCTCCGAGGCGGGCAGGCCACCGCAAATCACCATGCCGGAGCGTTCGACGAAGCCGCGGGCCTTCATCCGGTCCTCTTCCGCCGGCAGGGCCAGCAGGTCTGACATGGTGTGAGAAATCATGATCTGTCCTACGCCGACGGACCGGTTGAGGCGGGTGAGGGCGTCGACCCGGTCGACCATGCCTTTGCCGGAGCGCAGTGCCCGCCACAGCTCGTCCAGGACGACGAAGTAGTTCCGGCGAGGTTCCAGACCGGCATCCGCCAGGGCATTGGCGACGTTGACCGTTCCGAATCCGTAGGACCAGCAGGCGAGCAGCACAGCGGCCTGGAGGTCAGTCGCGGTCTCGTCAATGCTGGAGACGTCGAAGACGACGGCGCGGTCCCTCTTCATGGGGTTGGTGGTCTGCCGGGAGAAGATTTCACCCAGCTTCCCTCCCCCCGTCAGGCCCAGCAGGGTTGCTTCCAGCGCACGGGTCTCCTGCAGGTAGACCGTCATGTCGCCACGGTCCAGAGCGACCTGCCGCAGCTCATCGGGAGCGGAGACGATGACATCCAGCAGGTCCTCCAATACCGGGATACCGTCGAACCGTTCATCGAGGACCCGCAGCGCCCGGTCCAGGATGGTTTGTTCCTGGTCGGTCGGCGGGTTGTTCCGGCTGATCGTGATCAGTGAGACGACCATGTTCAGCCGGCGGCCGTGCGCATCGGCACGGACCCGGGTGGCTGCTTCGTGGTGGCCGTGTTCCTCGAGGAGCTGGGCGACCTCAACGGCCTGGCCCGGATCGAGAATATTCAGGTAGCCGACGCCGCGTCCGAGCTTGATCACCTGCCCGCCGAGTGCTTCGACGGCTTTGACGTGCTCGCCTTTCAGGTCCCCGAGAACCAGCGGGTTGACGCCTTGGGCGGCGAGGCCCAGGAACATGCGGCGGACCAGGGTGGACTTTCCCAGCCCGGGTTTGCCGAGGATGAAGGCTGAAGGGTTTGAGATGAGTCGTGCGCGCTGGAACCAGCTGATCGGGTCACAGCAGACCGTGGCCTGGGTTTCCTCATGCCGACCCAGCGGGACGCCGATCATGGGTGAGGAAGCACCTGAGGAGAACGGCCACAGGCCGCAGACCTGGACTGTGGTTCCCCGGTACTCCTTCACGGACGGGACGAGCTGGGCCATGCCGCCGCCACGACCTGACCAGCCACGGGCACCTGGGCCGGCTTCACGGGGCTGCTTCCCGGTCTTCTTCCGGGCCGGTTCCGCAGTCTTCTTGGCAGGGCGTGCGAAGAGGTTCATCACAGGGCATCCTTGATTTCGGAGGGCACCATGCTGTGCTTGGGCAGGACGAGTCCCAGCGGCAGTGAGGCCGCGAAGGCGGTGTCCTGAGCGCCGTAGGCGCGGCGCAGGAGCACCCGGGCGGTGCCGGAGGTCTGTTCGATGGCAGCCACGGCATCAGGCAGCCTGTCCCGGTCGGTGACGGTGGCGGTGACGACCATGCCGAAGTTCACCAGGCCGGCACCGCGGGCTTCTTCCTGGGCGGTCTGCACGGCCGAGCGGGCATCGACCAGGGCACGGGCGCTGGGCCGGGTTCCGGAGGTGATGCGGACGTTGGCGTTGTTCTGGTCCCGCTCGACCACGGTTGCGGCCTTCGCGGAATCCATCGGACGGTAGAGCAGGGATACGCGTTTGCGGTCAATGTCTCCGTGCGGGGCCAGCAACCGGGACAGAACCGAGGAGTTCACGGAACCGCGGGGGGCGCCTGTCATGGTCCAGGAGACGGAGAAAGCGGAATCGTGGCGGTAGTCATCCCAATTCGCCTGCGTGGCGGTGGGGCCGACCTCACCCCAGGTCAGGGCAACGGGCGAACCGGCGGCGTGGGCCTCATCGATGATCAAAGCAGCAGGCGGGTCATAGGCGACGCGGACGACCTCGCACAGCTCCTGCGGGGACATCGGCCGGGCGATACCCGCTCCGGTGGACTGCAGCCGGGCTGACAGGCCGGGGATCCGGGAGGCAAGGTCCCGGGCCACATCTTCGGGGGCACGCTTCTTTGACCCGGACCGCAAGGATGCGTTGAAGGTCAGAGACACCCAGGCGCGGACCGTGGCCGATCCCTCCGGGTAGGTATCGACAACCTCGCGCAGAATGGCCTGGGCAAAGTCCGGTGCGTTCGGGTCGATGTTCATCTCGACTTCGTTCCGCAGCCGGTACCCGGAGTCCGGGGCGGTCTCTACTGTCACCGCCGCGGCGTCCAGTCCGGCCTCGTCAGCAAGGCCCGCTAGCCAACCACCCCAATTGGCTACCCAGGCGTCGACCTGCTCAGGATCAACCAAGGAGGCGCCATCAGGTTCGGTGGAAAAGATAACGGTGAAGTGGCTGGTAGCCGGGACGTGAAGCATGGCGAACGGGCGCTTGTAGGAGTCGGCGAACTCGTACAGGGTCGACTTCGCCGCGAGACCGGGCAGCTGATACATGCCCCACTCCGTCACACCCAAAGGGCCGGAGCGGTAGAGGTTCGTTCCGGAAGACTTGGCGAGCCTAAAGGCCATCCGGGTGCCGAAGCGGTCTACAACGGACTGGCCGTGCTTGTCCTTGACCGTCAGCAACAGGGCGCTGGCCCCGGCAAGGGCCAGGACAGCAAGGCCCGGGAACAGACCCCAGATAGCGAAGGTGGTGATGCCCATCAACAAGCCGGCCATGACAATCCCGGTGCCAATGGCCCCGAGGTTGCCCAGCCCGGCGGCGCGCGGTAGGCGCCAGTTGCCGTAGGACGGTTCCTTGTATTCGGTGTTAATTGCTGCCACTGGGGCCCTCCCCGGTTGAATCCTGCGCGGTCTTTTCGATTGCCTGTGACGTCTTGGTAGCCACCTGTGCCCCGGCGGCTAGAGCCATGCCGGCCGGGCCAGCTGCTGCTGCCCCGCCGCCTGCCGCTGCTCCTGCTGTGCCAGCTTTGCCCGCCGTTGCAGCGCCGGCGGCTCCTCCCGGGCCGGTAACACCCGGGGTGGGCTGGCCTCCCCCGCCCCGGGGACCAGGCGCTCCGTCACTGCCCTTCGGCGAACTGCCGGCGTGCGTGCTTTGCGTGTTGGTCGTACTCGTTGCAGGAATGGGTGCGGCGTTTCCTCTTCCGCTGCCGCCACGACCCAGGGACACAGCACCGGTGGCCATGGCACCAACAGCAGCCCCGGCCGCAGCTCCACTGCCCGAGGCAACGGCACCGACCATCGGTGTCACGAACCGCATCAACGCCGGCAAAGCGAACAAGGCAACGATCATCAACGAGAAGCCCGTGATCGAGCCGACAAGGGGGTCCTGCCTACTGCTGTTACTCATCAGAAGGAACGCGACCGAGTAAACAATCGCTGCCGCTGGTTTGTAGAGGATGAAGGCGATGGTCCAGCCAACTGCCTTCTGGAACCACTGTCGGCCCATCTCCGTGTTGGTGAACGCTGCCGTCGTGGGAAGGATGCCGGCCAGAATCACCAACATTCCGCTGCGGACGACCATCAGGACGATTTGGACCAGGGAGGCAATAAACCCGATCAGGCCCAGGACGATGAGAATGAAGACCGCGTCGCTTTGCTGGATGACTGCGATCGTCTGGAATGCGGCGGCAAAGCCCTTACCGTCGGTGGAACGCTCGATGATGGCAACAGCAAAGGCATCCGCGGCGATCACCAGGATCGAGATGACGCCCAGGCCCAGCCCCGACACGAGAGTGAGGGTGAGCAGCGAACGGAGCAGGTCCTTCAACGGTGCCCCGCGCTGTTCCCAGATCATCCTGATTCCTCCGAGGATGACGGCGAGGACCGCCAATGCCAATGTCCAGGGCATCAACTCGCTGTTAACGGCAGAAACAACAGGACTTGGTGTGCTGCCATCCTCGCTGGCCAGGTTCACGGTGGGCATCGAAACCCAGAAGGTAGACAGAGTCGTCACCATCTGACTCATACCCTCCATGATGGCCTTCGCTAAGTTCCCGATAGCGTCGTCGGCAATGCCAGAAATTACATTGCCCAACCCGCAGCCGAAGTCCCCAAAGTCGCACTCGGCCATATCAGACCCCGGACCAGAGGATAAGGCCGCTGAGGTCACTGATTTGGGTTGCTCCCGTGAAGGTGACACCGTCATCTGCGGGCTTCACTTTCCAGTCTCCGTCGATCCAGCGCATGGACACCGTGAGTCGGCCTAGTGCGCCCTTGTCGGTTTCGAAGGCAAGATCGATATTCGCCTCGCTAGGCGAATAGGACCTCATAAGGAATCCACGCACCTGAATAGGTGCACTGGGGGCCGTCGCCTTGGTATCGGCGGCAACTTCACGCATCGCTGCGTCCCTGCCAGTGCCAGGGACAAGCAGTTTGTCAGCGAGCTTCTGCTGCAGCTCGGTGGAGCCGGATGAGCCTAGGGCAGCAACATTCATTGCTGCGTACAAGGCCCCGGTGGGGGAATGCGCAAAGCATGAGCGAAAACCAGTTTCATCGGTTGTGCCCGGTCCGAATGTCTTCGGATCGGAGGGCGTGGCTATGCGCCCCACGAGCTCCCAGCTTGATTTTGGCGCAGTTCCCAGCGTTGTTTCCGAAGAAGCGGGCAGCCCGCAGATGCTCTCGCCAGCTGCAGGTGAAGGGCTGGGACTGGCTGAAACTGCACCGGACTCCACAGGCGCAGGGGCGGGCTGTGCATTGCCCTGTCCTTTGGGGAGCAGGAAGATAACGACGGTTGCTGCGATCAGCGCTACCACCAGCGCGGCAGCGATGATGAACCCGGGTTTGGTGAACGGATTGCTGTCGGTGGTGCTCTCTGTTGACTGGCTCATGGTAAACCTCCCGTTGTTGGTGCTGGCTTAGACGAAGGCGCGGACGATGCCGGCGGCACCGGTGATGATGATGCAGCCCAGGAGTACCCAGCCGAGTTTGCCGATAGCCTGTGCGCCTTCGCCGCGCTGGAGCTGGATCACCATGCCGATGCCGACGATGATGACGCCAAGGACGCCGAGGACCAGGCCGATGCCGGAGGCCCAGTTCAGGACCAGGAGCAGCCCGTCGGCTTCTGCAGGGATGGTCGGAGTGGGGTTGGGGATGACGCCGGTTGCAAGTGCAGAGAAGTAGTTCATGGTGAGACCTTTCAGTGAGTGGTGCTTGATGTGGTTTCGGTAGCCAAGGTTGCTATGTCAGTAATGAAGCGTTGAAATTCGCGAGACGCCGTGGCTGTGGTGTCTCCGATCCGCCAGGCTTCTACCCAGGGCAGGGTCCAGATCCGGGGGGCTCCCCCGCCGACGATGGAGGCAAAGTCACGCAGCGCTTTGGGAGTCTTCCCCGGGGCGTCCGCCAATATGGCAAGGCCGAGCAGGTCAACTTTCGGTGTGGCACCTGACACCCATTGGGTCAGTGCGCTCCTGGCCGCTGTCAGGCCGCGCATGTCTGCGCGGCAGACCAGCAGCACCCGGGGCCTGCTTCCGTCGTGGAGGACGGGCCAGCAGTGATCAGTGACGCGGGCGCCGAGGAGGTCAGCGATTCTGCTTTCACCCGCTCCCCCGTGAGCGCCGATGATACATAACGCGGCGGAACCGGTGATAGTGCGGCTGGCCAGACGGTCTGCTGCGTCAGGTTCGACCATGCCCTTCAGCGGAGCGCTGATAACTGCCGCCGGCGGCGTATAAGCCTCTGTTTCCTCTCCCGCAGTTTCGGCGGCGGGGCTGGTGATCCAAGGGTTCAGGGACTGTTGCATGGGCTCCTCCTTTCGAAAGTCCGGATGGTGAGTGATTCAGAAGCCTTTGGCGACGGCGGCCGCGGCGCCCAGCCACGCCCGCTGGGTGACCGGCTGGAGTGCTTCGTAGCGGATGGGTCCGTTCACCAAGGCCGGGTCGTAGGGAATCCTCACGACTGCCCGGATAAACGGCTCAAAGCCGTCAGCGATCCGCTGGGCCTCTGCCTTGGCCCGCTTCAAGGCATCCCCTGTCATGCTGCGCTTGGCGTCTGTGGATTCAGAGACGATCACGACCGCGTTGCGGGCCAGCTCGGCATCGTGGCCACCACGGGCTTCCAGGGTCTGCAGCGTCAACCGGGCCGCTTCCGCGCGGTCCTCAATGGCGGTAACGGGAACGACGAGCTGGTTGGTGTGGTGGATCATTCGCCGCCAGTTAGCTGCCCGCGCAGTGTTGCCCGAGTCCATGACCACCAACCGGTAGTACCGGGTGAGGACCTGGTGGGCGATGTCGACTTCCTCAGCGGTGACTTCGTGGTCGCCTTCTTCGTTCTCGTCCGAGCGCAGCACGTCGAACTTGTCCGCGGTCTGGTGGTGCACGAACTTGGCAATCTCGGCGGCGTTCGTTGACGGGGAGAGCAGTTCGGTTGAGGAATCGATCAGGTCCAGAACGCTCCGGTCATGGGCGCCCTTTTCCGTCCGCCACCCCAGCGTGCCTTGAGACTCGTTGTTGTCCCACGCCACGGTCGCGGCCCCGCTGTAGCGGGCGAGGATTGCCGAGAGCATGACCACAGTGGGGGTCTTGTTCGCCCCACCCTTGCGGTTGACCACAGCAATGGTCCGGGGACCGGGCCAGTGCTGGCTGACAGTGCGGATATCCTCCCGCTCGGAAAGTTCTTCGGCGGAGGGGTCAATCCGAAAGCCAAGGCGCGTGAGCGCACCCCGCCAGCCCTGAGTAGCCGGTTCCAGGACCGGGGCGATGATAAGGAATGAGGTTTCCTTCAAGCTGCGCCGGGTCGGCGGCTCTTCCTCCGTGACCACTGCCTTCTCCGGCTCCGAGGTGACCAGCGCTGGCGTCGTCTCTGACGCGACGGGATTGGGTGGCCACGGCTGGCGGTCCACCGCGGCGACGGAGGCAGCCGTAGGTTCTGCCGGCGCCGCAACAGGCTCAGGTGCAGGGGCCGGGACGGTATCAATGACGGCCGGAGCTAAGGCTTCCGGCGCGGCTCCCGGTGCTTCTGCCCGGCGTAGGGCGGGTCGTGCCTCGTAGGAGACGGATTCGATCCTGTTGTCCGGGTGCACGATCAGCTCGCCGTGTCCTTCGGGATCCTCGATCTGGACCCTGACCGGACGGTTCAGCGTCTGTGCCTCGCCCACAACCAGGGCCAGGGCGTTGTTGCGAAGATCCTGCAGGGATCCCCCGGCAGGGACGATGCGGGAGTTACCCGCGACGACAACCTCAGCGGTTCCGTTGTCACGGACGATGGCCCTGATGTTGGGAAAGGCCAGGACCTCGGTTGATGTGGTGCTCATAGGCTTCTTCCTTACGTGTGTGAGATGGGGAGTTTCGGCGCTTAGGACGAGGGGGGTGTGAAGCGGTTGACCTTCCACGGGGCTTCCTTGCCCGTCCGGAGCAACTGCACCGTATAGGTCCCGGCGTTGGTCGGAACCGCCGCCATAACCCCGTAGCCGTTGGCTTCATCGACGCTCAGCGCGGCGGGGCCGGTAACGCGATCTGCCGGGATGTTGGCCGGGTCTACAGCCGAGTAATCAGCAGTGGCCTCGGGAGTCAGCCAACGGGCAAGATCGTTGGCCCACTGCTTTTCCTCCACACCAGGGCGGGCAAAATCCGCCATGGCCTTCTGGGCAACGTCCACGGCCGCGTCCTTGCTGGCCTGATCCCAGGTAATGCCGATCGTGGCCGGGACCGTTCCCTCGGGAGCCTGTGGACCGCTGCTGGCGCTCAGCGAAACCGGCGCCGACGGCGTGACTGTGGTGGGTTCAGCCGATGCAGGCGTGGTATTCGCTGCCGGTGCGCACGCGGCGCAGAGCAGGGCTACTGCGATGAGGGCCAGGGACTTCTTCACTTTTTCTCCTCTTGGGTGGGCAGGTACAGGAACGCGGAAGGGACATCGCCGCTGACGGTCCGGGTGTAGTAGTTGTGGTCATCCGGGGGTGGGTTGCCGTTGTAGCCCTCTTCGACGTAGGCTCCGTCGTCCTTGACTTCCTTGACCACGGCGACGTGCCCGTAGGTCGGGTCCGCTCCCCCGGCACCGGGCGCGTACCAGACAACGGCTCCGACCCGGGGAACGGAACCGGTGGGCCAGCCTTTGGCGTCCCAGCCGGCCTTCCACGTCAGTGCCGAGCCAAGGGCCTGACCGTCCGGGCGGAAGTTGCCGTTGAGGAACTTGAACGGTTCGCCGGTGGACCCCATTTGCTGGTTCACCCGCCACAGGGCAAAGTCCACGCATTCGCGGTAGAACATGCCCAGCGGTGATGCGGCGGCAGTGCTAGCTCCGACCTGCATCCAGGTGGGAGAGTCTTTCCACGGGTAGTCATCCCCGGCGCCGGACTTCCCGGGAACGGCGCAGTCGCTGCCTTGCAGTGAGAACTTTCCGTCCGAGAATGCCTGGACGAGCTTCACCGCCTCGGGCCAGTACTTCTGGTAGTGGTACGGGTCTGCGTTGCGCTGGACCTTGTTGCCCGCGAGGGTCGGTTCTAGTAGTTCCCAGCCCTCGACCTTCTGCAGGGCCTTGATGAAGTTCGTGGCGCTGATGGTCGGGTCCATGCGGTCCGTGTAGGAGCCCCACGCGCCGTTGTCGCGCTGCTGGAACAACCCACGGGAGTCAGGGCCCGGTCCGTCGCCGTAGTCCAGGACCCGCAGGCCCGACTCCCCCAGGGACACCATGACGCTGATCACCTGCCCCTTCACGGACAGGTCCAGTGCCTTGCCGGCACCCATGATCGCCGCGGCGTTCTTCAACTGCTCCTCGGTGTAGCCCTCGACCTTGGTGTCAGCATCGATGACAACAGAGACGGCCGGACCGCAGGTGGCGGCAGCTGGCTTCGCGGGGGCGAGAAGCAGGAGCATGGAGAAGATCAGTCCGAAGAACAGCCCGGGGATGGCAATGATGGCCACTAGGCCAAGCGATGTGCGCTGCATTAGATTCGCCCCTCCCCCTTGGACGTCGGCTGGCTCCACCAAAAGGCTACACGCCTGTAGTGAACATGTGCAACGCCTGTAGTGGGCATGAATTGTTCATATAGCAGGGACTAGAGCAACGTTACGATGATTGGGTACCGTTCCTCTTCCTGGCTCGGCGCTGGAGGGTGAGACCTAATGCTGACGACACGGCGCTGCCTGGCCTGCCTCGCGTTCCTTGTACCGGCGGCCGCACTATCTGGATTCGCGGTTGTCATGGCCCGCAAGATCGTTAAACGGGGACCAAAGGACTACCGTCGTGCCGAACTGACAGATGATGGCCGCAGAATGCGCATCGATTTGGACGACTACACCAAAGCCCCGGGCGACTTTGGCGTGTTCGACCCTGTGGCAGAGCGCTACACGAGAGTCGGTGAGATCACGCTGATCGACGAGGATCGAAAATACATTGAGCGGCAGATCCATCCGCTGGACTCCGTGCCGGCGTCCCTGGGGCCCCTGGTCGATTGGACCCCCGATGTGTTCTTCGAACCCTCTGCGGTGGCCGGACAGTTCGAAGAGGTGCACATCAACACCGCCTACGGCGCGGCGCCTGCGTGGCTATTCCAAGGAAAGAAGACAGACACATGGGTAATCCATGTCCATGGCAGCTGGACCGGCCGCTCGATCATGTTCCGGGACGTCCACGCTTTCAGTCCCTTGGGATTTACCTCCTTGGTTCCGTCATTCCGCAGCGACCAGGAGGTCAGTCCACCACAGGCCGAATCGAGCCACCTTGGGCAAACCGAATGGCGTGATGTGGAAAGCGCTGTGGCCTACGCCGTGGCTCATGGAGCGAGGCGAATCATCCTCTCGGGCTGGTCAATGGGTGGGACCATTGCCCTGCTCACAGCGGAGCGCAGCGCCTATCGGGACCGGATCGTCGGGGTCGTCCTGGTAGGGCCGGTCACGAGCTGGCGTAAGACCATCACAGCGGGGGCGGCGCGGGCAGGGGTGCCGGCGGTAGGTGCCGGCCTTGTCATGTCCCTGCTGCAGGCTCCCCCATTCGCGACGATGCTCGGGCTGGAGGAACCGATCAACTTCAATGCACTTGAATGGGTCGACATACCTAACCGGGTGGCAGTCCCGACGCTGGTCTTGCACTCCAGCGCCGATCAAGAGGTTCCCTGGGAGATCTCGGCGGCGTTCCAACGCGCGAATCCTGACACCGTCACCCTGATTCCCCTACCTGAGGCGCATCATACCCAGGAGTGGAATGCCTCGCCTTGTACCTTCACCAACGAACTCACGAGTTGGATCAGCAAAACGATCTTGACTGAGCAGGGCTAGGTCTGCGCGTCTAGCTTGGCCTCAATTTGGCTTATTCTCCCCTGGACAGACTCCGGGAACATCGTCATGTTCCCCCGCTGGTAGTTGTGCAGAACGATGAGGCTTTTGTAGACCCCATTTTCGAGCGTTTCATTGAAAAGGTCCCACGCCGGACTGACTCGGGATTGATCTGCATTGACCCGGATCCTCAACGCAGTAAGCCAGAGCGCATCGATCATCCAGAGCCGCAACTTCGGGAGCTGCTTCGACAGGAAAAGAATCAGCCACCCCGCAGCCGTCACCGAGAGGCCTAAATAGAAAAGGCGGTCAAACCATGATCCGATCGCTTGAGCGAAGGCGTCCCAGTGCGAGAAATAGAACAGCACCACGTACGTAATGTGGCACGAACAAGCCGCCGCAACCACGAGCAGACCCGCTGAGAACGTTGCATACCAGCCCCTCGCCTTGTGCCGAAGCATGTAGATGATCCTGAGCACGGTGAACAACAACGCGAGCATGTACGCGCCGCTGTACGTGGCAGTTGCGAGCTGGTCCATGCGGGAATCAATGAAGTCCGCAGCCGTTGGAGCTTTGTCCTCAATCAGGGCGAAGCTGACAATCATGATGGGAATGCTCAGCAACGGAGCGTAGTAAGTCCATCTGACTGGTACGTTCGCTAACCGCCGCACGCTGTCGTTGAAGAAGAAGATCGCCAGTAGCGCGAAGATGGCTTGAAGCAGGTTCGTCACGTTGACGCCACCGAGGTAGCTGTCGATGACCGCTAGCGGTGTAACCGTTCCCAGGACATAGAGCGCCGCGAGGCCGAACATCGATGCCAGCCACGACGCCCGGGATTCCGCCACCTTCACCACCGAGGGGATCCGAAGGAGGCATAGGGCACTCAGCAGCGCAAAGAGCAACAGTTTCATGGTCTAGCTGAGGAAAGGATCAGGATCGGACGAGCTGCGTGCACGGGTCTTCTTCGACATCTCGAAAGCGAAATCCTCCACCCACCGTTCGACAGGATGATTCGGCACGGACCGGCAGGTGACACTAATTGCGTCCGCGGTTTCCCTCAGCATCTCTTCCGAGAGATCCGGCAGAGCCAGGGGAATCCGAAAGCTCTCCAAGTAGATGTGTCCGAGCTCGTGATAGATGCAGTGAAGTTTGTATTGCCGCGACTTCTGCGGGGGGAAATAGACGTTTATGCGGTCTTCAAATTCGGCTTTGAAGGCCGTCAGCGCGCCCCAGGACTCCTTGTACTCGATCAGATTGATCGGCTTCTCACAGATCATGGTCAAGCGGTCGATAACTTCCTTCATCGACGTCGTGCCGTCTCCGCATAACTCCCGGACCTTTTCCGGGACCGGCGGGAGAGCCATTCACTCGTCGCCTTTCATCGATGCATCGATGATCCTGGTGATCGTCCTCAGTGTTTCTGGCGATGTGGCCCCCAGGTTTCTCGCTGCAAAGTTCTTCACCTTGAGCTTCCGCATCTGCACAAGGAATTCCATGCGCGCTTCTACCTCTGGAGGAGTCTCGCTGTTGAGATCACACAGATAACTGGCGGGTACGGCAAAAACGAACTCTGCTATGCCCTTCAGCAGTTCTTGATCCGTCACCAGGCTGCCGGTGCCATTGATCAAGTAGGACCATCGTGTCCGCGACAGGTGGATTCCGTGGGCGGAAAGTGCTTCTTCGACATGAGGGTAAGTGAGCGCAGTGTTGTTGTCTGCCTCCCAGATATCCACCAGGATACCCATGCGATCCGCCAGCCGCTCCTTCTTCTGTTGCTGCGTAAGAAACACGTTGCGGCCCCCATTTGCCATCTATACAGCTCCTTAGCCAAGCTCAGCCACTTGTGTAGGCCGCCAACACAGAGTAGGCGGGCAGCTGACTCAAAATGTTACCCGATGGCTTCCGGAGGGTACAGGCAGTGAGTTGTGCATGTGCGGAGCATGTATGTAGTCTGTCGCTTGTTTGGTCTTTTGAAGGAGCAATGGGTGCCACCGCGGCAGAACCTGTATATCTACAGGTTCTCTCTTAAACCGAAGTGAGGGTGATGACATGGAGGAATACCGCCCACCCAAGCTGATCGGTAAGAAGGCACCACTGAACTGCCTTGTGCTCCCAGATCAGCATTGCACCGCCTGGAAGGCGACGCAGCGGTACAACATGTCCTTCGGTGAGTATGTCGGTGCTTTGATAGACCGAGCGGAAGGGCGTCCCAACAAGCTTGATGGAATGCAACGGGGGAAACTGCCTATCGAAGAGTCTTAGGACGCCAAAAGCCACACATGCTGAAAAGAGCGACACGCCGAATCGGCATCCCACTTAAGGCAATCGGATTGCTATTGGCTAGTTCTCAGCACCCCGATTTTAGGAGGACCCATGGCACGGATGCATAAGGGCGACCGTCAGACCGTCACATCTAAGATTCCGCGGGCAGATGCGGAGAAGCTCAACAGGGTTGTTGAAATAACGGCCGAAAGTCGTTCTGAGCTGCTCGCACGGCTGCTGCATGACCACCTAAACACCATCGACCTTGATGCTTTGGCCGGCCAGGAGGCTTTGCCGATGGCGAAGGCCAGTTAAAAACTGAAGGCCCGCACTAGGCGGGCCTTCAAAACGTATGCGTTCAGATCCTGTTCTTGGCGGGATGGCGATCTGAACTTTTTCCAACACCCACCCAGTGGGTGGATCTTGTCGTACCACTCCAGTGGAGAGGAACTGGTCCTATCGTACCTGAAGCATCTTCCGCGTCAACGCATGCCCCTTCGCGTGTTTCTTGTCAAGGCACACCGGAACAGGCGTGGATTCTTGCCCCCCTGATTGCTGGCCAGCCAAGTTACCGGCTGGGCCGGTGGATGGGTGACCGCTTCCAGTACCCCCGCCCCAAAGCTGCCCCCGTGATCACCCGGGCGTTGCCTGTGCGGCCAGCTGCGGTCATGCTCCATGGGGCAGATGGCAGTGTCGCCACGCTTTGCCTGGACCTGGACACGTCCAAAGCCCACAAGGAAGTCCTTGACTCAGACGCAGCACGCCTGCGTGACATGCTCACGACGTGCGGTGTGGTCTTTGTGGAGGACTTCTCCCCCAGCGGTGGCCGGCACCTGTACATCCCGCTCCAGGAACGTCTGAGCGCACCGGAGGCACGGGATCTCGTGGAGGCCTTCGCACTGACTGCAGCGAGCCTTGACCCAAGCCCCCACCAGAACGTCACCGACGGATGTATCCGTGTCCCAGGATCCGTCCACAAGACCGGTGGCCACCAAACACTGATCACTCCCCTGTCCCAGGCTTACGACGTGCTGCGGCGCAGAAATCCAGCGTCAGCGATTGATGCCCTCCGCGCTGCGCTGGCTCCTGAACTCGCCCGCAATCGCGCCCGGAAAGCGCGCCAAGCTAAAACGGCCACTCTGCAGAGCAGCACGGCCGCGCAACTGGCCGCCCTGAGTACTGGCAGCGAATCCCCGCTGCGCCGCATCGCACGCACCGGCCTGTACGACACAGCACGCTACAACAGCCCGTCGGAGGCCCGCATGGCCGTGCTCAACCACTTCAGCGCCTGCGGCTGGACCATGGCCCAGGTGCAGAACGAACTGACCGGCCAGTTCCCCGGCCTCGCGGCACTGTACGGCTCGACTGCGAAGCAGAACCGTCTCATTGAGCAGGAGTGGGCCAAGGCTGAATCGTGGACACAGAAAACCAAGTCCCGCGAACGACGGGGAAAAGATGCGTTTATTAACAACACAAGCCCTACTGTTCCCACAGGGGGGGCAGTTACTAAGCCCAGCACAGCTGGGCTTCACCAGCTCGTGAACGATTTGGAGAATGTGCTCTACGCGGTACTTGACCACAGACTTAGAGATCGTGGCCGTGAAGGCCTCAGCCTTCGCTTGCTCATACGCGCACTGCTCGTCTATATGAGGACGAAAGAAACAGACCTTCTGGACGTCGGTTGCCGCACACTGGCCGCAGCAATGGGAAAGCACCATGTCACCGTCGCCAGGCTTCTGCCAATCCTGGCCCGAGCCTCTGACGGGATCCTCACCAAAGTCGCCGACGCCCGCCACAAAGCAGCCGACGTGTATCTCGTTCAGCTACCAGAGCAGTACCAGCAGCTGGCCCGTGAACTCACTTGGCGGAAGGGCAAAATCCATTCGATGCGGCCCGTATTCCGTGCCCTCGGGGACGCATCAGCCCTTGTCTACGAGGCCATCGAGCGCGGCCGCCACTCCCCCACCAGCGCAGAGCTCATCCGAAACACCGGAATCAGCCGCTCAACCGTCGAGAAGGCGCTTACAGCAATGGAAGGCCTGGGGATGATCCGCCGGGACGGCCGGCATTGGAAGATAATCGCCACGGCCAACCTCCGTTCCCTCGCGGAGCGCCTGGGCGTGATGGTGGACTACCAAGCCCACATCAGCCGCAACCGGCGTGAACGGGCTGCCTGGCATGCATACTTGGGCCGATTCCTGGATGTTGCAGTGGGTGAAACCGACCTGTACGACCCTGAGCGGGAAGAACATTGGATACCTCCCGACGACGCAGCCCTGTGGCTGGCAGCTTAGAAAGGGTTTTGTACCCTTCGCTGTAGGGCCTCCAGAACTCGGACTCGCTCTTCCATGGCCGTGACTAGGAAAAAGGCCTGCAAACGGTGGCTCGGTGCGTTTGGGCAGCAGCTGTTCATAGGCGTTGATCGTCGGGACCTGGCGATTGTCTTGCGGGAGCCTGGCGATGACCGCGCCGGGCTCCAAAGGCTGGGCACTGAGTGAGGCTGAGGCACGTTGCACATTCGCTTGAACATGAGAACTGCGATGACGATTCAGACCGGACCCGCCGGCAGGGGATGCTTGAGACATGTCTGCGCTTCGGTCGCGACGGTGTATGCCCAGGTCTCGCGCGCAGCGCGTTGTCGCCGGAGGAAGGTACGCGATCCCACTTTCCCAGCTCTAAAAGTAGGCCATGCTCCGTTTTAGCCGATCCTCTACTCTTCATCTACTGCATTTCTTTACTGTTTCTGTACTGCAGTAGCCAACTGCAGATTAGGCGCGTAAGGACTTCGTGCACTTACTGCGTAGCAACTGCATAGTTACTGTTGTTCAGTTCTATGCGCTTTGCGCTTATATACGCGTTGGGCATCTTTAAGGGCAGTGCAACATAGTTGCGTATGTTTAGCTGCTGCCAAGCTAGTGCAAAAGAGGTGCAACCATAGTATGTATTTACTTGGTTTCAACTGCATACCTACCTGTTCACTAGTGCAAAGTAAGTTCACTAGTGCTGTAGTGCGACACGACAGTGAATGTGCCGCTGTACTGCATTGGCCGCATTTAGTATGTGCCTTATGGATACGGCAACTACTTCTCACACGCTGTCGCCCGCCGTTCAACTGGCGTCGCGACGCACCATCTGCATCTCCAATGGCAAAGGCGGCGTCGGCAAGACGACCGTGACCACAAATCTGGCTGCTCTTCTCGCTGAAGCCGGTTACAAGGTGCTCGTCGTCGACCTAGACTCCCAGGGTGACACGTCCACCAATTTGGGCATCATCAACGATGACCGGTACGACCGCGGCGAAGCACTGGACATTGCAGTCCGGTACGACAAGGTTCCTGTGCCAATCAAGGATGTGCGACCGGGCCTGGATGTCCTCGCCGGCGGCAACCACACAGCGCAGCTCATGGACACGTTCCAGGGAGACGCCTCCCGTCAGGGCAAGATGCGTGGGGGAGTGGCCCGGACCTTGGCGAAGATTGCCCCGAACTACGACATCGTCCTGATCGATACCCCGCCGTCGGAGGCCGGTTGGACCGCCATTGAGGAAGCGATGTTGGCCTCCCGTTGGATTCTGGCGCCTGTGAAGCCTGAGCCGAAGTCTATTCGCGGCCTTGAGTCTTTGGCCCGTCGCATCCTTAGTGTCCAGAATGACAACCCGGCAGTAGCGCTGCTCGGGGTCATCCTCTTTGGCATTCCCACTAACGCTAGGAACGTGGACAAACAAGCCCGCACACTGCTACAGGAGTCCCTGGACGGCATCGCGCCCGTGTTCGAGGGCAGTATCCGAGACGTTGTTGCGGCTGATGCAGACGCCAGCTTCCGTGGTCTCGCTGCACACGAGTTGGCCGCTAGGGCAGCGACCCAGTCACCGTTCTGGGAGCGGCTGCGTAACAAGGGCAAGAGCTCAGATGAACCCCGCATCGCGCAGTCGGCAGGCAACCTCGCCGAGGATTACATGCGACTGACCGAGCAGATTGTCCAGGAGCTCCAGACCCAGGAGGAATCGCTTGACGAGAACCTTGAGGTAGCCGCCACATGAGCCTGCCCTCCAGCCCGGGAAAGATGGATCTCAGCGCCCTCAGCGGCCTGAAAAGGAGAGTGCTGCAACCAGTTCCGCCTGCCTCAGTTGAAGAGGCTCCAGTCGAGGAGTTTCCCGAAACAACGCCTGAACCTGCATTTGAAGCCCCGTCCGTGCGCATAGCTGCGTCGGAGCCTGCGCTTGAGGTTGCGGATCCTGCTGAGGCGCCAGTATCGGATACCGCGGCAGCGGCTTTACCGGTACAGGCCGTGGACCGGTCGGCGCCAGCTGTCGATGTCACACCCCCGCCCCCGGCAAAGATCGAACCCGCCGAAGAGGAACATTCAGGCCACGTAACTCTCTACCTTCCCAAAGACCTGAACCAGTGGCTGGGGGAGCACCATGACAGCACAGGGATCTCGTATCCGGGAATAGTCCTGAACGCGATCAGCTGGGTCGCAGCCGAGAATCGGTTCGGACAGATTTTTGCTCCGGATGACAGCCGGATTCCCGCCAATGACATCTTCGGGCGGGCGCCGGCTGTACCCAAGCTTGCCCGTGGTTCAGTCGAGCCGGAGACGAGACCGCTGCGATTTCGCAAAGACCACATGCGTGTGATCATCAGTCTCGCTCGTACTTGGACGGCTGATAACAGGAATGCGTTTTTCGTCGGAGTTCTCACCGCTTATAGGGGCCAGCAGAACAAGGAGTAACGATCCGGTGCGGCCTCGGTCTTGAACCAACCACGAGTGTTTTGATTGCAGCGTCCCCGGTCGCTCACAGTGTCCGTGGTCGGAAACGACCGTTTGATACCAACTTTCTAAGTTGCGGACGTTGGTGCCGAAAACGGGGGTTTTTAGGCGCTAGCTCTGTTCCAGAACTGGTTGCCGGTATCAAAGCTGGTCGGAATTCGGGTCAGAGGGTTTTTGACGTCGGTTGGTACGGCGGCCGCCTCTTTTGCCGCGGCCCTCCCGCCACCCGGGGACGGCCTCGTTCAGCTTCTTCTCCTTTACAGGGTCCAGCCTGCCGGCGCGGTAGTCGATGCGCTGTCCGTGCAGCCAAACTCCCAGGGTGCGTTCATGGGTGTCGTCGGTTTTTTGATGTCTCGGCCAGTCGCCGTCGGCGGCACGGATTTCTTGCAGTTCCTGCAGCCGCTGCTGCCAGCGTGCCTCGTCGTCGGCCTTTCGTGTTGAGGGCTTGTCCCATCCGGGGATGACTGCCAGGGCCTGGCGGTAGATGGGGGAGAGGGTTTCTTGTGCCGCCTCCCGGCGTCGGTGCACCAGCCACGAACCCAGTGCCCGCTCCCTTGCCGTTTTGCCGTGGGTGACGGGCAGCCTGCCCTCGGATTCGTGGAAGGCGATGACGTCGGCGAGGTTCCGCATGCCCGATTCGGGCGTTCGTCGGGCTGGCGGTGGTAGGGCTGCTTTGTGTTCGTCCCGGATGCCGGGCTCTGCGCGGGCAGCAATTTGTAGGTGGTAGCGGACGGTGGTTTCTGCAACGTCCTCCAGGGCGGCGATCTTTGATGTGGGGATGCCCTTGCGGTACATCAGCACGAACTCCGGGTCAGGGGCGGCGCGTCTCACTCAGGACGCCTCATTGCTTGCCATGCGCAGATAGCGGTAGACGGTGGCCCGGCTGGCGCCGATGATCTTCCCGATGTCAGCAGGCGTTAGCCCTTGAGTTTTTAGGTCGCGGGCACGCTTGACCTTCGCATGGCCGGCGGTGACTTCCCGTCGTCCGGCCTTTCGCCCGTGTTCGGCGGCCGCAGTCATGCCAGCCCTGGTCCGCTCGACCAGCTGATCGCGTTCGAGCTGGGCGAACGCCGACATGACGGTGAGCATGGCCCGGCCCATCGGCCCCGTTGTGCTGATGCCTTCAGTGACGCTCCGGAAGTGCACGCCCCGGCGCTCCAGATCATCGATGAGGGCCAGCAGGTTTCGGGTATTGCGCCCCAGGCGGTCCAGCTTCCAAACAACGACCTCGTCACCGTCCCGCAGGTGTCCGAGCATCATGTCCAGCTCGGGGCGGCTGGCCTTTGATCCGCTGACTCCATGGTCTGTGAAGATCGGGTTGCATCCGGCAGCCTTCAAGGCCGAATGCTGCAGGTCCGAGTTCTGGTCGGCGGTGCTGACTCTGGCATATCCAATTTTCCCCAAGCCGACCCCTTGCTAGCTCATCAAAGGCATTATTTTCTTTTGTTGAGAATAGCCCGGGTGTGATTGTTCGTTCTGATTGGCGGTTAATTCGCAGCTCAGAATGGCGGTTCTGAGGGACCGTTTGTCGCCTTTGGGTGCTTCGGTCCCGGTTTCGTATACCGGGTCATCGGCTGTTTTGGTCCGGTTCAATTCGGAGGGGTTTTGTTGGTCTGGGGAGTGGCGGCGATGGTGACCAGGTCGCGGGCCGGTCCTGCGGGGGGTTTGGCGCCTGAGGCCCAGATCGCGGTCAGGGGTCGGCGGAGTGTGATTCCGGACAGGGGTACGGCGGCCAGCCGGTGCAGGAGGAGGTCATCGCGTACGGCCAGGGCAGAGAGGACGCCGGGGCCGATTCCGGCTGCTATGGCTGTCCGGACGGCTGCGGTGGTGGATAGCTCCACTGCCGGCGCGGGCATCGGTTCTGCCGCCGCAGTGTTGAGAAGGTGTTCGAGTGCTTCGCGTGTGCCGCTGCCGGGCTCCCGTGTCACCAGTGGTGTGCGGGTTAATTCGGCGGGGCTGACCTTGCTGCGGCGCCGGGCCCATGGGTGGTCCGGGGCGGCGACGAGGACCATGCTGTCGTATTGCACGGTTTGCGTCGCAAGATCGTGGGGAAGGTTGGGACTTTCAATGAAACCCAACACGGCCGCCCCCGAACGGACCATGGCAGCCGCTTCGGCGCTGTTCGTCACGCTCAGTCTTACCCGGGCCGGGGTCGAGCCAAGGGCCTGCTGCTGACGGCGCAACCTCACCAACCACTGCGGGAGCAGATGTTCGGCGATGGTCTGGCTGGCCGCCACGTGCAGCTGCCGGGCGCTCTCCGAGCGGATGGAAGCGATCCCGGTGTCCAGGCGTTCGGCTGCGGCCAGGACCTCGGCGGCCCAGCCGGCTACCAGCACGCCGGTGTCCGTCAGGTTTGACCCGCGCGGGGATCGCGTCAGCAGTGTGGATCCGATTTGTGTCTCCAATGCCCTCATCCGTGAGGACGCACCCTGCTGGGACAACCCGAGCAGGGCAGCGGCGGCCGACAGGCTTCCCAGCTCCTGGACGGTGACCAGCATCTCCAACGCCGACAATTCCGGCATTCGCGGACTCAGAATGGCAGGTCCTTCTTCCTTCATTAATACTCAAACATACAAGCGGGGCTTGTGACCCTACAAGTGTATGCCCCCTACTGACGGGACTGCGGGAACGCGAGGATGGGAACCATGCACACACCCACCGGAGCAGACACAGGCACAGGAACCGTGCCCAACCTTCATCGCGCAACGGGGCGGTTCCACCGCCTGCGTTCGGGGACCGCGGCCAGGGTCCCGGGACTGGCCCTGGCTGTGGTGATCGCTGTAGTTGCGACCGTGATTGGCCGTTTCGTTCCGCTGGTGGGCGGCCCGGTCAGCGCCATCGTCATCGGTGTGGCACTGGCCACGCTCATCAAACCCGGAGACCGGCTGCGGCCAGGCATCAACACAGCAGGCAAGTTCATTCTGCAGCTCTCCGTCGTCGTCCTCGGTTCCCAGCTGTCCCTAGCCCAGATCGCCCGAGTCGGTCTGGAATCCCTGCCCGTCATGCTCGGCACCCTGGTGGTCTGCCTGACCGCGGCCTACCTGCTGGGCCGCTGGCTGGGGATCGTTGGGGACCTGCGTACCCTCATCGGCGTCGGCACCGGAATCTGCGGTGCCTCAGCCATTGCAGCGGTCACCCCGGTGATCGGCGCCGTCAGTGTTGACGTTGCCTACGCGATCTCCACGATCTTCCTGTTCAACATCGCCGCCGTCCTGACCTTCCCCCTGATCGGGCACCTGCTGGGCATGAGCCAGCACGCCTTCGGACTCTTTGCCGGCACCGCCGTGAACGACATGTCCTCCGTCGTCGCCACCGCCACGACCTACGGCAGCACCGCCACCAACTTCGCCGTCGTCGTCAAACTCGTCCGCACCCTGATGATCATCCCCATCTGCCTCGGACTCGCCGCCTGGACCGGGCACCGGATCAAAACCGGAACCCGGCTCCCCGCCAGCGGGGTTGCCGAAACAGGACCGGCTCCCCGGGCCCGGGTGAACGTGTTCCGCCTCGTGCCCTGGTTCCTGATCGGATTCCTCCTCATCGCCGCCATCAACACCCTCGGCCTGATCCCCGACGCCGCCCACCCCGGGCTGAGCACACTCTCGGTCTTCCTGATCACTGTCGCCCTCTCGGCCATCGGCCTGTCCACGGATCTGGGTGGATTCCGCCGCGCCGGAATGAAGCCCCTTCTCCTGGGCGCGTTGCTGTGGATCATCGTCACCCTGACCAGCCTCGGACTCCAATACGCCACCGGGCTGAACTAACCACCCCACCTGACGAGCCACCCTTCACCCAGGAGAGACCATGTTTTCCCGCATCCTCGTCGCCATCGACACCACACCCCACAGCGAAGCAATCCTGGAGCAGGCACGCGACCTCGCCGTCGCGACCGGTGCTTCCGTTGAAATCATCCATTTCATCGGCCACGACTGGATCGAAGGCCAGGACCTGACCATGGAGGACCAGTCCAGGTCCCAGGAGCAGGTCAACCACGCCCTGCTGAGCCTGACCGAAGCCGGGATCACCGCCGGGGCGGACCTGGTGGGCGCTGATGCCCGCAGCATCGACAAGCAAATACTGCAACGGGCTCGCACCGGCCCGGACCAGCTCATCATCCTCGGATCCCGCCACCACCACGCCTGGATGGCCCCCCTCGCCACCAGCATCAGCGACCAGATCGCACACCAATCCCCCTGCCCCGTCCTCCTCATACCACAGAACCCGGCACCAGGGACAACCCCTTCCACGAATACTGCAACCGGCGGGTGGAATGAGTAACGCTCCGCTAGTGCCACATATGACCGTATCTGCTACAAACGAGCCAAGTCTTTGAAGAGATTCAATGAACCCCGGATTTTTGTAGCGAAACCTAGTGCCTGTTTCTATGTGCCGGTTCTTCTGACGGTTGACGGGTATTGGTACATTTGAGCGCATGGGACATCTGTTGGGCTATGCCCGGGTATCGACCGGGGATCAGGACGCGGCCCTGCAGCAGGACGCGCTAAAGGCGGCCGGCTGCTACCGGATCTTCACCGACACGGCTTCCGGGTCTCTGGAGTCCCGCCCGGAACTGACCAAGGTCCTGGACCAAATCCGGCCCGGGGACACCCTGGTCGTGTGGAGGCTGGACCGGCTCGGCCGGTCCATCCGGCATCTCATTGACCAGCTGGCCGATCTCCAGGAGCGCGGCATCGGTTTCCGGTCCCTGCAGGAGGCAATCGACACCACATCCTCAGGCGGACGTCTCGTCTTCCACGTGTTCGCCGCCCTTGCCGAATTTGAGCGGGATCTGATCCGTGAACGAACGAACGCAGGGCTTCAGGCAGCGCGGGCTCGCGGGCGCGTTGGAGGCCGGCCTCCGCTGCTGACCAAGGACAAACTCCGGACCGCCCGCCGGATGTATGAGCAGAAGGACATGACCGTCGAGAAAATCGGCGAGGTTCTCGGCGTCAGCCGAACCACCGTTTACCGGGCACTCCGGCGCGAACCAGCCCCTGCTCCAGCACGGCGGCGCTCTACGACAAAACAGAAGACAGTCCGGTGACGGCCGGAGGCAGCGGCACCCTCACCGGGGACACTGCCTCCACGCCTGACCAGACAGCGTTGGTGCGCTGGCAGATCCTGCGCCGGCATACCGAAGAAGGTGTGCCCCTCACTGCGCTTGCCGCACACGAAGGTATCGGGCTGCGGACACTGCAGCGCTGGCACGCGGCCCACAAACGCGACGGCATCGACGGACTCACCACAGCAAACCGCGGGACCACCCAACGCAGGAGCACCCCCGAGCTGGTCGCACTCATTGAAGGCCTGGCCCTGCTGAAACCGCGCCTGCCCGTGGCCACCATCGCCCGCAAAGCCAACCGCGTCGCCGCCAACCACGACTGGCCGCCCCTGTCCTACAGTACGGTCCGCTCCATCACCACGGGCCTTGACCCCGGCATGAGAACACTCGCCCAACAGGGAACGGCCGCCTACCGGGACACCTACGAACTGGCCTGGCGACACCGGGCCGAACGCCCCAATGCCATCTGGCAGACAGACCACACCGAACTGGACATCCTTGTCCTGGACGCAAACCTGAAACCCGGGCGTCCGTGGCTGACCACGATCATGGACGACTACTCACGCGCGATCTGCGGCTACATGCTCTTCCTGGGAGCACCGTCGGCCCTGAACACCGCGCTGGCACTGCGGCAGGGAATCTGGCCCAAGAACGGGGCCGGGTGGCCGATGTGCGGGATCCCCGACATCCTCTACGTCGACCACGGCTCAGACTTCACCAGCAACCACCTGGCCCAAACCGCGAAGGACCTGCACTTCGAGATCACCTACTCAACGGTCGCAAGACCCCAAGGGCGGGGAAAGATCGAACGGTTCTACGGCACCATTAACACGGAACTGCTGACCGAACTGCCCGGACGCCTGGCCCGCGGGCACCCGCAACCGGCGCCGGTACTGACACTCAAGGAGCTGGACACGGCGATCAGCCGTTTCATCTCGGAGGACTACCACCAGCGCGAGCACCCCGAGATCAGGACAACACCGCATGACGCCTGGGTAGGTGACGGCTGGCTGCCCCGGCTCCCGGCATCCATGGACGATCTGAACCTGCTCCTGTTGACCGTCGCCAAACCCCGCATCGTCCACCGCGACGGCGTGCACTTCCAAGGACTCAGATACGTCTCGCCCCTGCTGGCCGCCTACGTCCGCGAACCCGTCGTCGTTCGCTACGACCCGCGGGACATCACCGAGATCCGCGTCTTCCACAAGAACCAGTTCATCTGCAAAGCCGTGGACCCCGACCACGAAACCTCCACCCTTACCCTCAAGGACATCCAGGCCGCACGATCTGCCCGCCGCCGGGAACTGCGCGGACAAATCAACCAGCGCATCGCCGTCGTGGCCCGGCACCTGCCGGACCTGGCATCAGCGAAACCGGCTCCCGCCCCGGTCCCTGACGATCAACCCACACAGCGCCCGAAGCTCCGCACCTACCTGGAGGACGACCGATGACAACACAAAGCTTCATTGCCACCAAAGAGCACCGCCGGTTCGCCGAGTTCGCCGACGCAGTGCGCCGCCAGCACACCATCGGCATCTGCTACGGCCATGCCGGCATCGGAAAGACCCTCTCCGCCAAGCGTTACGCCAACTGGCACAAGGCCGAGAACCTCTTGGAACAGTGGGGTCCCCGGGACGACTCCGACTACCAGATCTACGCGGCCCTGGCCCGAGCACGCACAGTCTTCTACACCCCTGCCGTTCTCACCTCACCCAAACAGATCCACGCCGAACTCGAGCACATCAGCACCCGCGTATCGATCTGCGTGGACCAGCACCTGGAAAAAACCGGCAAGAAAACAGGACCGCACACCCGCACCGGTAAGCATGTCGAGCTCCTCATCATCGACGAATCCGAGCGCCTCAACTCCACCGCCCTGGAACTGCTGCGCGACCGATACGACCGCGACAACATAGCCCTGATCCTCATCGGCATGCCCGGGATTGAAAAATGGTTCAGCCGCTACCCGCAGCTCTACAGCAGGGTCGGTTTCGCCCACGAATACCGCCAACTCGCACAGGAAGAACTGAATTTCGTCCTCGAGCGCCGATGGCACAAACTCGGCCAAACCCTGAACCCCGAAGACTTCACCGATGCCCAGGCCATCGCCGCCGTCGCCCGGATCACCAGAGGGAACTTCCGCCTCATCGACCGGCTCTTCACCCAAATCGAACGGGTCATGAAAATCAATGAACTCAGCACCATCACCGACGACGTCATCGAAGCCGCACGCTCAACCCTCGTCATCGGAATCAGTTAGAACCGCCAAACCGAGCTGCGAAAAAACCGCCATTGCCAACTAACAGTCACAAGCCCGGGTGAGACACATTGTTGAGACGACCCGCCGCTTCCTAAACCGCTAGAAGACAGGGCTTGAAAAAATTTCGACGAGCGACTCCTCCGATCTTGATAAAGGATCCATAGATGAGACGCTAACCCAGCTTTTGGACGAGACTTTGCCAAGCTGATGTGCGGCAGAAAGAACCGGACCCAGTAGTTCAAATTCGTCACTGCATGATCCCTGCCACCTCTCGGAATTGGTTGGTGACCTTGTCGACCAAGGAATCTGGCTCAGCCTCCGGACGCAGGCGGTGTGAGCGTGGCGGATGGCCGAGGTGGGCAGCCAGTGAAACACTCACTCCATGAGCCCATGGTTAGACCGCCAGCAGTCCGGACCACCACCGTCAGTTGCGCCTCCGGTGCATTACGTGGGCGCGTCCACGGCGATTAGGGCTTCGAGGCAGCAGGTGTGGGATTTCATCAAGCCGGCGGAGAACAGTGTTCTCGTCGATCCCGATGTTGTGCGCGCCTTTCGGTCTCCTGGGAGAGAAGGCGAAGGTGAGATCCAAGTCTTCATCTCAGTGTGAGCTGCCGCGGAGTTCTCGGACAGTGGGCCCTCTTAAAATGGGGGTCTACCGAAAGTAGAGATCAGCATGACCGCATCACGGAAGCGATTTACCCAGGAGTTCAAGGACGAGTTGTGCCGCGAGGTGATCACCACGTCCAAGCCGAT
>NZ_JBFTIK010000028.1:0-35558 GCF_056394725.1 Arthrobacter sp. 10N418 | reverse complement strand
GGCCACGGGCCGGCCCTGAAGGACGCGCTGGACAAGGATGCCTCTACCGGCAGGAGTCAGACGGGCATTACGGTGGACCATGAAGACCTCTTAGTCGTTAGGTGTGTGTGGTAACCACCAACCTAAGAGGTCTTCACCCTTTCACCGTGCAACCAACGTCCTGGCCGAGTACAACTAGCGCCGTGCGTCACCAGCCTGCCTGCCGTCACGAGCCTGCCGTCACGAGCTCCCGGGGGCGGCGGGACCGTCTTCGGTAACGGGCGGCGGCTCCAGCTCCTGTTCCCTGGCCTTTCCAGCGAGCCGGAGTTTGACGACGGCGGCGTACTCGTCCACGTATTCCTGCCCGGACAGCCGCATGAGCGCATACATGATCTCGTCGGTGACAGATCGCTGGATGACCCGATCGTCCTCCATGCCGTAATAGCGGCTGAAGTCCAGCGGTTCGCCGAAGATCATCCCGATGCGCCGGATGTTGGGCATCCGCTTCCCGATCGGCTGGACCTTGTCCGTTCCGATCATGGCGACCGGGATCACCGGAACGCGCGCCTGCAGGGCGAGCTTGGCCACGCCCACTTTCCCCCGGTACAGCCGGGCATCGGGACTGCGCGTGCCCTCCGGGTAGATTCCCAGAAGGGAACCGTCCTTCAGGACGCCCATGCCGGCATCCAGGGACAGCGCCGAGGCTGCTCCCCCGGACCGGTCCATGGGCAGCTGGTTGGTGAGCCGGAAGAAGGTTGCCGTCAGCCGGCCTTTGATCCCCTTGCCGGTGAAGTATTCGGATTTAGCCAGGAACACCACGGGCCGGGGAACCATGAGGGGCATGAAGATGGAATCGGAGAAGGACAAATGGTTGGAGGCCAGAATTGCCGCGCCTTCGGCGGGGACGTTGTCCAGGCCTTTAACCCACGGCCGGAACAGGGTCTTCAGCACCGGCCCAAGAACAAAGGTCTTCATGAACCAATAAAACACGTGGTGTCCCTCTCCGGCAGGCGTCCGGCCGGCCCTTCGTCGGGCCCGGCGCGGACTTCAATGACACCCTACTCTAGTGAGTTTTGTCCCGAAGGGTGACACGATGGGCGCATGAGTGAAAGCAGCAATCCGGCGGCTCCTGCGGCTTTCAGCTACCCCGGCCACGGAGCCAACGCAGGCATCGGCGTGGCCATCTGCCACGGCTTCACGGGCAGCCCGCTGAGCATCCTTCCCTGGGCCAGGTACCTCGCCGGCCGCGGCTTCGCGGTTTCCGTTCCGCTGTTGCCCGGGCACGGTACGCACTGGCGGGACCTCGCCCGCCATGGATGGCAGGACTGGTACGCGTCCTTCGAAACGGCGTACTTGGAGCTCGCCGCCGGAACCCGGGACTGCTACGTCGCCGGCCTCTCCATGGGCGGGACCATCGCATTGCGTACCGCTGCGCGACACCGTGTCACCGGCGTGGCGGTGGTAAACCCCGGCCTGAGCTTCTATGACCGCAGGGTCAGGTTCATTGGGCTCCTGAAGCATTTCCAGCGGACCACCGTGCCGATCCGGGAGGAGAACGCCACGGCGTCGCCTACTGACGACGGCGACTACTCCCTGACGCCGCTCGCCGCCGTCCACCAATTGCGCCGGTTGTTCGCCGCGACGCTCCGGGACCTCCCCGCCGTCGAGGCCCCTGCGCTGGTCTTCGCATCGGACCATGACGCGGTCGTCCCGCCGTCGTCCCTGGCACTGCTCACCAAGCGCCTGGGATCCCGCGACCTGGAGGTGGTCCGTCTGCCAGGCAGCGGCCACGTCGCGACGCTCGACGTCGATGCGCCGCTAATCTTTGACCAGTCAGTCCGCTTCTTCCTGCAGCACGCATCCTCCCGAACATCGTCCGCGGCAGTTTCAGGCACAGCGGCTTCAGCCACAGCACCCGCAGACTCAGCCCACTCGGAGACACCATGAGCATCCTCCCGGACCACTCGCCGTTCAGCAGCCCGTTCACCGGAAGCGGCCCCCGGACGGGCATCGTGGTCTCCCATGGATTCACAGGGAGCCCGCACGGTGTGCGGGACTGGGCACAGTCGCTGGCCGCGGCGGGATTCGCCGTGCGCATGCCCCTGTTGCCGGGGCACGGCACCAGTTGGCAGGAGCTGGCCAGGACACGGTGGCAGGACTGGCACACCGCCCTGGACGCCGCCTACGCGGAACTCGCTGCCGAATGCGACTTCGTCTTCGTCGCGGGCCTGTCCATGGGCGGGACGTTGGCGCTGCGGATTGCCGCCACCCGTCCTGTCGCGGGGGCCGTCGTTGTCAACCCGGGGCTGGTCATTGACGACCCCCGGGCTCCGCTCGCAGGGGTCCTCAAGTTCGTCCTGAAGAGCACCCCGGCGATCGCCAATGACATCCTCAAGGCAGGCATGGACGAGGGCGCGTATCCCCGGACTCCGGTTGCCGCTGCCTATGAGCTGAACAAGATGTTCAAGGACACCGTGCGGCTGCTGCCCCGCATTACGGCGCCCGTGCGCGTATACCGCTCCGACGTGGACCACGTGGTGTCAGATGCGAGCATGGCTGCGCTGCGCCGCGGGCTGGTACACGCCCCGCTGGAGGTGATCCGGCTTCAAAACAGCTACCACGTGGCTACCATGGACAACGACGCTCCCGGGATCTTCAGCGGCACGGCCGAATTCATGCGCTCCGTCGTGGCTGCCGGAAACCCGGGCGCCGCCCACTCGAGCTCGAAGGACACGGCACATGACTAGACCGGATCCCAACTCCCCGGACCCCGGCGCCAACCAGGACGACGCCGTCTGGCTGGACCTCGTTGCCAGGCTTGAAGCAACCCCGGCCCAGCAGGACGGCCCGCGGCCCGGGGGAAACGGCACGGACAGCCTGGCCGGGCCGGCAGACCCGTCTGCAGCCCCCCGGACTTTCCGGGACTTCGATCCCCTGGGGTTGTCCGTCCCGGCGCCGATCGAGCTCTCTGCAAAGGAACGGCTCACCCCTGGCCAGGACATTCAGCCGGCCGGCAGTCTCGAAGCGGGTGCGGAGACGCCCCCCGGCCCCCGCGACTATGAGCCCGACGACGACGACGGCGGTTTTGTGCCTGAGGAGCCGCCCAGCCTTGCCGGCGCCGATCCGATGAGCGTGCTTGCGTGGCTGGGGGCCGTCGGCGGCCCGGTTGCGCTCCTGCTGTCAGCGATGTTCTGGCGCTCGGCGCCGCTGCTGGCCATCCTGGGCATGGTCGCAGTCTTCGCGGCCTCGGTGGTCTTCCTGATCATGAAGCTGCCGAGTGAGAAGGACGAAAACGACGACGGAGCCCGCGTCTAGGACACCGTGCCTGCCCGGAATGCCGGGACCTAGCTGTGCATGCGGCTGCTGACCCGGGAAAGGTCGGCAGCGCCGATTAGCCCGGCGTTGGGGCCGAGCGCCGCGAGTTCGATCGTTGCAGCGGGGCGGAAACCGCGCCCGGTCAGGTTCCTCGCGAAGGCCTTCCGGGCCGGGGCTGCGAGGAGTTCGCCGGCGTCGCAGAGTCCGCCGCCGATTACGAACTTGCCCGGGTCCAGGGCGGCGGCAAGGTTGGCCAGTCCCAGGCCGAGCCACTCCCCGACATCTTCAATGAGTTCGCGGGACGTCGGATCGCCGGCCTTGGCAAGTTCGGTGACGATCACGCCTGTGATGCGCTCAACGTGCCCGTCCACCGCTTTCAGCAGTTCCTGGGCGACCGGTGAGTTGGCGGCGGCCAGTTCCCGGGCCTCGCGCCCGAGCGCGTTGCCTGAGGCGTACTGCTCCCAGCAGCCCCGGTTTCCGCACTCGCAGCGGTGTCCGCCGGGCATGATGATCTGGTGGCCGAATTCCCCGGCCACACCGAAACGGCCGCGTTCGACCCTGCCGTCCATAACCATGGCGCCGCCGATTCCGGTGCCCAAGGTGATGCAGACCAGCCGGTTCTCGCCCCGCCCCGCGCCGAAGCGCCACTCCGCCCACGCTGCGGCATCCGCATCGTTCGTCAGCAGCACAGGCCTGCGCAGAAGGCGCTGCAGGTTCTCCCGCAAGGGTTCGTTGCGCCAGGCCAGGTGAGGGCTGAACAGGACGGTTCCGCCGTCGAGGTCCATCCAGCCGGCGGCGCCGATCCCGACCGACCAGATCCGGTGTCCCCGGCCGAGCTCTTCGACCAGTTCGACAATGACCTGTTCCACGGCGCGCGGGTCATTACCCGGCGTGGACCGTTTCGCCTGGCTGAGGATGCGGCCCTCCGCATCGACGACGCCGGCGGCGACTTTCGTTCCGCCGATGTCGACGCCGATGGCCAGGCCCTTGCGGCCCAGCCGCAGGTGCGAACGCAAGCCTTCGTCCGCCGCCACGGTACCGGCATCCGCCAGTGCCCTGCGCCGCCAGGCGGCAGTCCTCCGGTGCGGGACGGGCTGCTGGCCGGGCGTTGGTGTGTGCATGGTTCCCCATTCTATTCGGCGCGCGCAGCCGCCCGCCCATGGCCCGCCGTCGCCCACCCGTGTTGGCGGCCGAACGGCCCATAAGTGGCGGAACAGCGGGCGTGACCGTAAAGTTACCCGCCAGTAGGTAATGCAGATCACGCCCGGCGCGGACCGCAGACTACTCTTAGCTGTACCCCCTGCGGGTCTATGGATATCAAAGGAGCTATCGTGCGAGAAATCAGTGTCCCGCCCCTGGCGTTCGTCGCCCCGGAATCGAATGTCACCGATCTGGTGCTGCGCCAGGCGGCCAAGGCCTCGGACCCCGCACTGTTCTCCCGGCTCGACGCGGCAGGCCAGTGGCAGGACGTCCGGGCCACCGATTTCCTCGCCGATGTGTCGCTGCTCGCCAAGGGCCTCATGGCCAGCGGCGTTGCAGCAGGCGACCGGGTCGGCATCATGTCCCGCACGCGGTACGAATGGGCTCTCGTTGACTTCGCCATCTGGTTCGCCGGCGCCGTCTCCGTCCCCATCTACGAAACGTCTTCCCCCTCGCAGGTCGCCTGGAACCTTGGCGATTCGGGCGCCGTGGCCGCGTTCGGCGAGTCCGCCCACCACGAAGACATCATCCGCCAGGCAGCGGCGTCCGAAGGGCTGACGGCCCTCAAGAACGTCTGGCAGCTGGCCGGCACCGGCCTCGACGAGGTCCGCGCGGCAGGCACCGGAATCACCGACGAGGAGCTGGAGGCGCGGCGCAGCGGGGCCCGCCTCGCGGACATCGCGACGATCATCTATACGTCCGGCACCACGGGCCGGCCCAAGGGCTGCGAGCTCACGCACGGCAACTTCGTCGAACTCTCCGAGAATGCACTGGCGACGTCGCTGGCCAGCATCGTCCACGAAGAGGCCCGGACGATCATGTTCCTGCCGCTCGCCCACGTCTTCGCACGCTTCATCTCGGTGCTGGCAGTCGCTGCAGGTGTCACGGTCGCGCATACCCCGGATATCAAGAACCTGCTGCCGGACCTGCAGAGCTACCGGCCCACGTTCATCCTCGCCGTGCCGCGGGTGTTCGAAAAGGTCTACAACTCCGCGCTCACCAAGGCCGAGGACGGCGGCAAGGGTGCCATCTTTCACCGTGCGGCCGACACAGCGATCGCTTACTCACGCGCACAACAGGCCGGCAGGGTGGGATTGGGCCTGCAGCTCAAGCACTGGGTGTTCGACAAGCTCGTCTACGGCAAGCTCCGGGCCGCCATGGGCGGCCAGGTCTCGCACGCTGTCTCGGGCGGCGGCCCGCTCGGCGAACGGCTCGGACACTTCTTCCATGGCATCGGCATGCAGATCCTGGAGGGCTACGGTCTCACGGAAACCACGGCGCCCATCACAGTGAACACGCCGCAGCTGATCAAGATCGGCACCGTAGGCTCGCCGTTGCCCGGAAACGCTGTCAGGATCGCCGACGATGGCGAGATCCTCGCCAAGGGCATGTGCGTCATGCGCGGCTACTACAAGCGCGATGACCTGTCGGCCGAAGCCTTCGACGACGGCTGGCTGCGCACCGGGGACATCGGCCGGCTCGATGAGCAGGGTTTCCTGACCATCACGGGCCGCAAGAAGGAGATCATTGTGACGGCCGGCGGCAAGAACGTGGTCCCTGCCCTGCTCGAAGACCAGATCCGGGCCGATGCCCTGGTCTCCCAGGTGCTGGTGGTGGGAGACAACCGCCCGTTCATCGGCGCCCTCGTCACGCTCGACGAGGACGCGCTCCCGGGCTGGCTGGGCCGGCACGGGCTGCCCGCCTCGACCTCGCTCGCCCAGGCGGCCGGGAATCCGGCGGTCAAGGCCGCTGTCCAGGAACTGATCAACCGTGCCAACCAGTCGGTCTCGCAGGCCGAGGCGATCAAGTCCTTCCGGATCGTGCCGGCAGACTTCACCGAGGCATCCGGCCATCTGACGCCCTCCATGAAGGTCAAGCGGGCCCAGGTGCTGAAGGACTTCGAGGACGTGATCGAGGAGATGTACGCCGCGAAGCGTCCCACCCACGCCTGAGCGCCAGCGCCCCACCAAGGCAACGCGGGTCGCATACAGCCCATCGGAGACCCCTCTGATGGGCTGTTTGCGGCCCCGCGTTGTAGCTGCTATTCGACGACGAGCAGCAAGTCACCGCCCTGGACCTGCTCGACCGCGCCGACGGCGAGGCGCGACACCGTGCCGGCTACCGGCGTCGTGATGGAGGCCTCCATCTTCATGGCCTCGATCGTGGCGACAGTGTCGCCGGCCTTGACGGTTTCCCCTGACTTGACCGTCAGGGTGACGGCACCGGCGAACGGTGCGGCGACCTGGCCGGGCCGGGAGGTATCGGCCCGTTCGGCGGCCTTGACGTTGCTCACGACGGAACGGTCACGGACCACCACGGGCCGGGACTGTCCGTTGAGCGTGCACATCACGGTGCGCATGCCCTTCTCATCGGGCTCCGAGACCGCTTCGAGGGAGGCAATCAGGCGCACGCCCTTCTCCAGCTCGATCTCGTGCTCCGCGCCGCGCTGCAGGCCGAAGAGGTAGTCCCGGGTATCGAGCACCGAGAGGTTGCCGTACGACTCCACGCTCTTCAGGTAGTCCTTCGTGGGGCCGGCGAAGAGCAGGCGGTTAAGGGTGTGCTGGCGGGTCTTGGAGTCCGCCTTGAGCGCTGCGCTGTCCTCGGGGCTGAGCTCGACGTCGCGGACCTTGACGGTGCGGCCCTGCAGGGCCTTGGTCCGGAACGGCTCGGGCCAGCCGCCGGGAGGATCGCCCAGCTCGCCGGAGAGGAAGCCGATCACGGAATCGGGGACGTCGTATTTCTGCGGGTTCTCGTTGAAGTCCGCGGGGTCGGCGTTGAGGCCGACGAGGTGGAGGGCAAGGTCACCCACCACCTTGGACGACGGCGTTACCTTCACGAGTCGGCCAAGGATGCGGTCCGCCGCGGTGTACATGTCCTCGATGGCTTCGAATCGTTCGCCGAGTCCCAGCGCGATCGCCTGCTGCCGCAGGTTCGAGAGCTGGCCGCCCGGAATCTCGTGCTGGTAGACGCGGCCCGTGGGACCCGGCAGCCCGGACTCGAACGGCGCGTACATGCGGCGGACGGCCTCCCAGTACGGCTCCAGGGCGCAGACGTTGGCCAGGTCCAGCCCCGTGTCGCGGGGCGTATGGGCCAGCGCCGCCACGAGCGCCGAGGCGGAGGGCTGGCTCGTCGTGCCGGCCAGGGAAGCGGAGGCGACGTCGACGGCGTCCACGCCGGCGTCGACAGCCGCGAGGAGGGTGGCCAGCTGTCCGCCCGCAGTGTCGTGCGTGTGCAGGTGGACGGGGAGGTCGAACTTCTCCCGCAGGGCCGTCACCAGGCGCGCGGCCGCGGCAGGGCGCAGGAGCCCGGCCATGTCCTTGATCGCAAGGATGTGCGCACCGGCGTCGACGATCTTCTGCGCCAGCCCGAGGTAGTACTCCAGGGTGTACAGCTTTTCGTCGGGATCCATCATGTCCGCGGTGTAGCACAGGGCGACCTCGGCAACGGCGGTGCCCGTTTCCCGCACGGCGCGGATGGCCGGGGCCATCTGGTTGACGTCGTTCAGGGCGTCGAAGATGCGGAAGATGTCGATTCCGGTGGCAGCGGCCTCGTTGACGAACGCTACTGTGACCTCTTCCGGGTAGGGCGTGTAGCCCACCGTGTTGCGGCCGCGCAGGAGCATCTGCAGGCAGATGTTCGGCAGCGCCTTGCGCAGCGCCGCGAGCCGGTCCCAGGGGTCTTCACCCAGGAACCGCAGGGCGACGTCGTACGTGGCGCCGCCCCAGGCCTCCACCGAGAGCAGTCCGGGCAGAAGCTTCGAAACGGCCGGGCCGGCCGCCACGAGGTCGCGGGTCCGGACACGGGTCGCGAGCAGCGACTGGTGGGCGTCACGGAAGGTGGTGTCCGTGACGGCTACGTTGGTCTGGCCGCGGAGGTCCTTGGCGAATCCTTCCGGGCCCAGCTCCAGGAG
Source organism: Arthrobacter sp. 10N418 (assembly GCF_056394725.1). Taxonomy (NCBI): domain Bacteria; kingdom Bacillati; phylum Actinomycetota; class Actinomycetes; order Micrococcales; family Micrococcaceae; genus Arthrobacter; species Arthrobacter sp. 10N418. The sequence goes on along the minus strand of NZ_JBFTIK010000028.1, from coordinate 27,154 downwards.
CCGCTGGCGTGAGCCCGGCGCGAAGGGGGAGCCGTCCAGGACCGGGAGCTTGGCGGCGGGGTCCGAGTGGACTGTCAGCTCACCGTTGGGCTGGTTGACCGTGACATCGGCGAGCCACGTCAGCAGTTTGGTGCCGCGGTCCGCGGAGACCCGGGCCTTCAGCAGCTGGGGGCGTTCGTCGATGAACGAGGTGGCGACGTTGCCGGCGACGAAGTCGGCGTCGTCCAGGACGGCCTGCAGGAACGAAATGTTGGTGGACACGCCGCGGATACGGAATTCCGCGAGGGCACGCCGCGCCCGGGCCACGGCTGTGGGATAGTCGCGGCCGCGGCAGGTCAGTTTCACCAGCATCGAGTCGAAGTGCGGGCTGATCTCCGCACCCGAGTAGACGGTGCCGCCGTCGAGCCGGACGCCGGCGCCGCCGGCCGAACGGTAGCCGGTGATCTTGCCGACGTCGGGCCGGAAGCCGTTGGCCGGGTCCTCGGTGGTGATGCGGCACTGCAGGGCCGCGCCCTTGAGGTGGACGCTCTCCTGCGAAAGGCCCAGGTCCGCGAGGGTCTCGCCGGAAGCGATGCGCAGTTGCGCCTGGACGAGGTCGACGTCGGTGACTTCTTCAGTGACAGTGTGTTCGACCTGGATGCGCGGGTTCATCTCGATAAAGACGTGCTGGCCGGCCCGCTCCCCCACGGTGTCGACGAGGAACTCCACGGTGCCGGCGTTGACGTAGTTCAGTGCCTTGGCGAACTTCACGGCATCACGGTAGAGCGCCTGCCGGATGCCTTCGTCGAGGTTCGGTGCGGGCGCGATCTCAATGACCTTCTGGTGGCGCCGCTGGATCGAACAGTCGCGCTCGAAGAGGTGCATGACGTTGCCCTCGGCATCGGCCAGGATCTGGACTTCGATGTGGCGCGGGCGCAGGACAGCCTGCTCCAGGAACATGGTGGGGTCCCCAAACGCAGCGTCTGCTTCACGCATGGCCGCTTGCAGGGCTTCCGGCAGGGCTTCCCGGGTGTCCACACGGCGCATGCCGCGGCCGCCGCCGCCGGCAACGGCCTTGGCAAAGATGGGGAAGCCGATCTCGTCAGCCGCGGCGATCAGCTCATCAAGATCCTTCGACGGCTGGCTGGACTTGAGCACGGGGACGCCGGCCTCGCGGGCAGCGGCAAGGGCAGCGACCTTGTTCCCGGCAAGTTCCAGGACTTCCGCCGGCGGTCCGACGAACGTAATGCCCGCCGCCTGGGCCGCGCGTGCCAGCCGCGGGTTCTCCGACAGGAAGCCGTAGCCGGGGTAGATCGCGTCCGCCCCGGATTCCTTCGCCACGCGCACGACCTCGTCGACGTCGAGGTAAGCCCGGACGGGATGGCCCTCCTCGCCAATCAGGTATGCCTCGTCGGCCTTCTGGCGGTGGATCGAGTTGCGGTCCTCGTTAGGGAACACGGCAACGGTCTTGGCACCCAGCTCGTAGCTGGCACGGAAGGCCCTGATCGCGATTTCGCCGCGGTTAGCCACCAGAATCTTGGAAAACATACTTCTCCTGCATCATCGCGGGTGTATCGGTAAGTGGTCACAGTGTCTAAGACCGGCGTAGTCAAACACAAATCATTGTGGCGACCATCACAGCATTATGCGTCACGGATCCGGCAATAGGCAGGGGGTCCGTGCCGGCCCCCGCTCCGTTATCCGCCGGCTTCCCCGACGTTCTGCCGGCCCGGCGCCGGATGAGACGGGTTTAGCCGGAGCATCGACATATGATGAGGGGGTGGGTGGCGCATGCACGCCCCGGCTCCGAAGAACGCGGGAGCCGGCACGACCCCGTCTCGGCAACCGGCGTTAGGTATTGGTTTTTCAAGTGCAAGTAGTCAGCATCAGCAGCCTCAAAGGCGGTGTCGGCAAGACATCCGTGACCACCGGACTGGCATCTGCGGCACTGGCCGCCGGCATCCCGACCCTCGTCGTCGACCTTGACCCGCACGCGGATGCGAGCACGGCACTCGGGGTGAGCCTGAACGGCCAGCTCGATATCGGCCGGATGCTCAAGGCCCCCCGGAAAGCGCGCCTGTCCGAAAACGTCGTTCCCAGCGGCTGGGTGGAACGCGCCCGCAGCAACGGCTCCGCCGCAGCTGTACTTGACGTCGCGGTGGGCTCGGCCTACACGGGCATCTATGACCGCCCGGACCTCGGCCGCCGCGACCTCCGCAGGCTGTCGGCTGTGCTGGCGGGCGCCGGGCGGTATGACCTGGTCCTGGTGGACTGCCCGCCCTCACTCAACGGACTCACCCGGATGGCGTGGTCGGCCAGTGACAAGGTAACGCTCGTCGCCGAGCCCGGACTCTTCTCCGTTGCAGGCACGGAGCGCACCATGCGCGCGATCCAGTTGTTCCGCAATGAATTTGCCCCCAAGCTGTCCCCGGCAGGGATCGTGGCCAACCGCGTGCGCAGCGGCTCCGCCGAGCACACGTTCCGCCTCTCCGAGATGCAGTCCATGTTCGGCGAGCTGTTGCTCACCCCGCACATCCCGGAGCAGGCAAACTGGCAGCAGATCCAGGGCGCCGCCCACTCGATCCACCACTGGCCTGGAGATTCCGCCAAGAACGCCGCGGCGCTGTTTGACGTGCTGCTGGAGAACCTGATGCAGTCCGCTGGCCCGGCCCCGGCCGGCACCGTCCGCGACCGCAGCAAGCGCTAGGCGCCGCCGCCCGCACACCCGGTCGTTGAACATACGGCGAAGGCCGCCTCCCGATCGGGAGGCGGCCTTCGTGTTATGTCCATGGAATGTTGGGCGTACGGGGCTAGCTGATCTTCCGGGCGGCCCGCCGCTTGCTGAGTTCGTCATCGGGGAAGGACTGGTCCGAGACATGCTCGCTGGGGAGTGCCGCGAGGCTGCCTTCGACTTCCCGCCAGACACGGCCGACGGCGATGCCAAAGACGCCCTGGCCGCCCTGGACCAGATCGATGACTTCGTCCGCCGAGGTGCACTCATAGACACTCGCGCCGTCACTCATGAGGGTGATCTGGGCGAGGTCCTCGACGCCGCGCTCCCGAAGGTGCTCGACCGCGGTGCGGATCTGCTGCAGCGAGACGCCGGTGTCCAGGAGCCGCTTGACCACCTTGAGGACGAGGATGTCACGGAAGCCGTACAACCGCTGGGAGCCTGATCCTGCGGCGCCGCGGACGGCGGGCTCCACGAGCCCGGTCCGGGCCCAGTAGTCGAGCTGGCGGTACGTGATGCCGGCTGCTTTGCACGCGGTGGGCCCGCGGTAGCCGGCGTCCTCGTCCAGAACAGGAAGGTCCTCGGTGAACAGCAGGCCCTGGGCACCGCTGGCGGGCACGGCGACACCAGCCGCCGAGGCCTGCTTGAGCTCGCCTGCTTCGCCTTTCGGACTCACGTGGACCCTCCTTGTCATGGGTTCCCCTGAATAAGTTGCAGCGGCAGCCAGCTAACTCAGCAACAACGAATAAAGATTCATCCGTGTAATTTAGCCGGGAGTGCATTTTCCAGTGTGACTTGCGCGGCTACCGTATGCAATGGGAACTTGTACCTCCGACGTTAGGCCTGCCAGAGCCCAAGGTCAAAGACGTTCGCGCTATTCGGGGGGCGTGTCGAAAGTTTCATCCTCGACTTTAACCTTGGCGTCGCCCCGGAAAGCCTGAAAGGGCCTCAGCCGGCGAAGTCCTCGGGTTCAACGTCGTCGAGAAATTCGCGGAAGCGCCGCAGTTCGCCTTCTTCGTCCACGGCAGGTCCGGGGTGCGTATCCTCGCCCTCGTCGTGTTCGGTAATCCTGACGCCCGCCTCGTCCATGACGGCGTCGGCGCACCAGATCCGGCACTTGGCACGCAGCGCAAGCGCCAGCGCATCCGAGGCCCGCGAGCTCACTGTAGTGCCGTTTTCGAATTGCAACTGACCGTAGAAAACATTGTCCTCCACGGCCACGATGTTGACGCTGACGATGGTGTGCCCGAGGGACTCGACCACGTCCACCAGCAGGTCATGGGTCATGGGCCTGGGCGGGACCACGCCCTGCTGCGCCAGGGCGATGGCACTGGCTTCGGGCGTGCCGATCCAGATCGGCACGTGGCGCTCCCCGTGGATTTCCTTGAGTAGGACGAGCGGCTGGTTGGACGGTAACTCGATCCGCACGCCGACAATTTCCACCTCAATCATCAGATATCCATCCGTGAGATGCGGTCGTGGACCAGCGCCTGGTGGAGCGACAGGCAGAGGTCGCTGATTTCCCGCGCGGCCTCGGCAGCGCGGGCATGCGAGGCGGCGTCCTTGCGTGAGGTCAGGGTGGCGACCGCGCGCTCCACGAGCCCGAATTCGCGTTCCGCGGCCGCCTGGAAGGGCCGCAGGTGCCGTGGCTCCAGGCCATGGCTCTCCAGCTGCACGCAGGCGCGCGCGACCTGCAGGGCGTGTTCGTCGAATTTGCCGTTGACGTGGCCGATCAGGCCGAAGCTCAGGAGGGACTCCAGGAGCGGGACGCTGGCGCCGGACTCGGTCCTCAGCTGTTCCTCGCTCAATCGCCGCGCGCGGCTCTGCAGCTCCGTCGCGAGCTCGTCGGAGACGATTCTCGGGGAGACCGTGACGCCCGCCGGCAGGTTGTCCGGACGTTCGCCACGGTCAATTGCGTCAAGGTAGTCCTTAATGACCTTCAGCGGCAGGTACTGGTCGCGCTGGAGGGCCAGCACGAACCGCAGCCGTTCGACGTCGCTCTCCGAGTACTGCCGGTAACCGGCAGGTGTCCGCTGCGGATTGATGAGCCCCTTTTCCTCAAGGAACCGGATCTTCGACGCAGTCATGCTGGGGAAGTCATCGCTCAGCTGAGCCAGGACTTCCCCGATGTTCAGAACCTGGGGTCCGCGCCGTTCCGCTTGTGCCATAGCCACAGGCAGCTACCCCGGGATCAGACGTTGCCTGCTGCGCGGGCAGGGCTCAGGTAGAAGGTGAGGCGGAACTTGCCGATCTGGACCTCGTTGCCGGACTTCAGCTCGACGCTGTCGACGCGGTCGTGGTTCACGTACGTCCCGTTCAGGCTTCCGGTGTCCACGACTTCAAAGCTGCGGGCCGTACGCCGGAATTCAACGTGGCGGCGCGAGACCGTGACGTCGTCCAGGAAGATGTCGGCGTCCGGGTGGCGGCCCGCCGTCGTGACGTCCGAGTCCAGGAGGAAGCGGGCGCCGGAGTTGGGTCCGCTGTGTGCGACCAGGAGGGCCGACCCAAAGGGCAGGGCCTCCACGGCAACCCGCTCTTCGGAAGAGAGCTTCGGGGTGAAAGTGGGTTCGTCGCGCACCGGAGTGAGGTTGATCGACGTGGTCTCCGAAGCCTTCACTCCACCCGTGCCGTAACCGTCACCGGCGTCGTTCCGTTCGTGCCCAAACATTGAGTCCTCCTCATTCGTTGCAGGTGTCCCCCCTGCAAACAACGCATGCCGTCCGGAAAAGCCCCGCAGTTCCGGTAGTGAGCCCTTCGGCGGGGCGTTGCTTGGCTTGTGCTGCCAACGCCCCGGCCCGAATGACCTGTCCCTTTAGCCTACCTGCTGTTCGTACTCGGATGCACTGAGCAGCGACTCGACCGCGTCGGCCTCGGCAAGCCTGATTTCGATCAGCCAGCCCTCGCCGTACGGATCCGAATTGATCAGGGCCGAATCGGTGTCCAGGGACTCGTTCCGGGCCACGACCTCGCCCGACACGGGGGCGTAGATATCGCTGACGCTCTTGGTGGATTCCACCTCGCCGACGACGTCGTTGGCCTTGATGCTGGTGCCAACTTCCGGCATCTGGGCGTAAACGACATCCCCGAGGGCGTCCTGGGCAAAATCGGTGATACCCACGCGCACGACGCCGTCGGCGTTCGGGGCAGAAACCCATTCGTGTTCTGCGGTGTAGGACAGCTCTTCGGGAATGATGCTCATGACGGGCCTTTCATCGGGTCAATCACTAAATGGCGACGGCGGTCAACTGGAGGGGCCGCCGCTGAAAGTATAAGCCGATCCTGAAGTGTCCGGGAGGACTCTGGCATGATGGGGCCATGGCAGCACATGCACCCGTTCCGGTCGGATTTGCCCATGCCTGAGCTACCGGAAGTGGCCGCCCTTGCGGACTTCCTCGACGGGCAGCTGCGCGGAGCGGTTCTGGCGAACGTCCAGATTGTCTCGTTCGCGGTGCTGAAGACGGCGGATCCTCCCCTCTCCGACATTGTGGGCCGGACCGTGACAGGCGTGCACCGCCACGGCAAGTTCGTGGACCTGGAAGCCGGGGGCCTGCATTTTGTCTTCCACCTGGCGCGGGCCGGCTGGGTCCGGTTTACTGACGCCCCCACGGACGCCCGGCTGAAGATGGGCAAGGGGCACATCGCGGTGCGGCTTTCGTTTTCAAGCGCGGCCGGACCGCTCGACCTGGACCTGACCGAGGCGGGCACGAAAAAGAGCCTGGCGGTCTACGTCGTCCGCGGTCCGCTCGACGTTCCCGGCATCGCGGCGCTCGGACCGGATCCGTTCAGTCCGGGCTTCGACGTCGACGCTTTGGCTGGGATCCTCGGTGCCAGCTCCCAGCAGATCAAGGGTGTCCTGAGGAGCCAGAGCATCATCGCCGGGATTGGAAATGCCTACAGCGACGAGATCCTGCACGCAGCCAGGACATCCCCTTTCGCCCTCGCCAGATCCCTGGAGCGAACGGACGTCCAGCGCCTCTACGACGCCATCCACACCATTCTGGGAACGGCCGTGGCGGAAGCCCGAGGGAAGCCGCCCGGTGAGCTCAAGGATACGAAGCGGAGCCACATGCAGGTGCACGGCCGGACCGGCGAAGCGTGCCCCGTGTGCGGAGACACGGTTCGGGAGGTCTCCTTTGCGGACACCGCCCTGCAGTACTGCCCGACGTGCCAGACGAAGGGAAAGATCCTGGCCGACCGCCGGACGTCGCGCTTCCTGAAGTAGGCGCTTCCGGAAATACACGCTTCCGACAGAAACAGAAAACCCCGCCACTCCCTTGTCAGGAATGGCGGGGTACTTTCTGTTGGTCGGGCTGACAGGATTTGAACCTGCGACCCCTTGACCCCCAGTCAAGTGCGCTACCAAGCTGCGCTACAGCCCGTTAGTTCCGCCGTTCTCCGCCTGGAAATCATTCTGGTTTCTCTCCAGCTTTTCTTCCAGGCAGTCCGGCCGAACCACCTCCAAAAGCTTACACGATCCCGGAGGGTGCCTGTGACATTTTCAGGTGCCACGGGCACGGTGTGTCGGAATTAACGCTTCTTGCCGCGCTTTTCGCGCACCCGCATGTTGACCTCGATCGGAGTGCCTTCAAAACCGAAGGTTTCGCGTAGCCGGCGGGTGATGAAGCGGCGGTATCCGGGATCCAGGAACCCTGTGGTGAAAAGCACGAACTTCGGGGGCCGGCTTGAGGCCTGGGTTCCGAACAGGATGCGTGGCTGCTTGCCGCCGCGCACCGGGTGCGGGTGCGCTGCGACGAGTTCGCCCAGGAACGCGTTCAGGCGGCCGGTGGGGATGCGCTTGTCCCAGCTTTCCAGGGCCGTGTCGAGGGCCGGGACGAGCCTGTCCTTGTGCCAGCCGGTCTTGGCGGAGATGTTGACGCGGGGAGCCCATGCCACGTGGGCCAGGTCCTGGTCGATCTCGCGCTCAAGGTAGCGGCGGCGTTCGTCGTCGAGCAGGTCCCATTTGTTGAAAGCCAGCACCAGCGCGCGTCCGGATTCGATGGCGAGCTGCAGGATGCGCACATCCTGCTCGCTGAGCACTTCGTCCACAGCGAGGAGCACGACGGCGACCTCGGCCTTTTCGAGCGCGCTCTGCGTCCGCAGCGAGGCGTAGAAGTCGGCGCCCTGGGCCATGTGCTGGCGGCGGCGGATGCCGGCGGTGTCGACGAAGCGCCAGGTGCGGTCACCGAGTTCGATGAACTCATCGACCGGATCCCGGGTGGTGCCGGCGGTATTGTCCACCACCACGCGTTCGGAACCGGCGAGCTTGTTCAAGAGCGAGGACTTGCCGACGTTCGGGCGTCCGATCAGGGCGACGCGGCGCGGGCCGCCGGAGCGCTCAAGGCCTTCGATGGTGGAGAACTCCGGGAGCGTGTCCATCACGTGGTCCAGGAGGTCGGCCACGCCGCGGCCGTGGAGGGCCGAGACGGGGTACGGCTCGCCGAAGCCGAGGCCCCAGAGAGTGGCGGAGTCGGCTTCCTGCGCGAAGTCGTCCACCTTGTTGGCCACCATGATGACCGGCTTCTTGGACTTGCGGAGCATCTTCACGACGCCCTCGTCAGTGGCGGTCGCGCCCACTGCGGAGTCAACGACGAACAATACGGCGTCCGCGAGCTCGACGGCCATCTCGGCCTGCTCGGCAACCCGGGCGTGGATGCCGCGGGCGTCGTGCTCCCAGCCGCCGGTGTCGACGACGGTGAAGTTCCGGCCGTTCCAGTGCGCCGCGTACATGACACGGTCGCGGGTAACACCGGGAGTGTCTTCCACGACTGCCTCGCGGCGGCCCAGGATGCGGTTGACCAGCGTGGACTTGCCCACGTTGGGCCGGCCGATGATGGCCAGGACCGGATCCAGCTTGACGGGACCGTCGAAGTCCTCGTCGTCGAAGTGGCCGCTCAGCAGGGCGGCGTCTTCCTCATCCAGTTCGTAATCGTCGAGGCCGGCACGGAGGGAAGCTGCGCGCATCTCTGCTTCATCGTCGTCCAAGGCGGCGAGATGCTCAGCCACCTGGTCCGTGCCGGTGGGCGTGTATTCGTCTTCGCCGGCGCCAAAATTGCCGGAGGTTTGAGTCGTATCGCTCATTGCACTTTCCTTAGGTGGTGATCTGCCGGCGTCGCGGCTACTACTTCATGACGTTGTTGCGGGGAATCCGCGTCGGGCAAGGGCTGCCCGGTACTTTTGATGGAGTCCTGGACATGGCGCGCCAGCGCGGCGCGGATCTCGTTTCCCGCCCTGTCCATTGAAACACGCCCGGTCTCCCCGGGCCTGCGGCTGACATTGAGGGCTCCGCCGAAGCTGACGCGCAGCCGGCGGCGCAGCCGGGGAACCGTGTCCAGGTGCTCGGCGTCGACGCGGGTGCCCAGGATGGCCACCGGCACCACCGTCGCGCTCGAGTTCAGTGCGAGCCAGGCGACGCCGTTGTTGATGGCGGCAGCCTCGCCGCTCCCCCGCGTCCCTTCAGGGAGGATCCCCACGCACCGGCCCGCCTCGAGCAGCCTCCGGGCCGTAGCCAGGGCCTCCCGGCCGCCGCTGCGGTCCACGGGCAGCTGGCCGGATGCCGTCAGCACCCGGCCCAGGAAGCCGGCGAACATCTCCTGCTTTACCAGGATGTGCATGGGCCGGGGCGCGGCCCCGAACATGACCGGTCCGTCCAGGAAGCTGATGTGGTTGCCGGCAAAGATAACCGGGCCGGTTGCGGGGACGTTGGAGCGTCCGGTGACCGAGGTCCGGTACAGGACATGGTCCAGGATCCAGCCCACGGGCCGGCTCCAGGCGGTGGTCCAGCGGCCCGGCAGGAGCGCCGGTGTCGGGGTGCCGGCCTCAGTCACGGGCGGCCTTGTGGTCGAGGATCCTGTGCACGATGCCGAGCGCGGCGTCCACCGTCTCCTCGAAGTCCAGCTCGGAGGAGTCCAGCGTGACGACGCCGTCCGCAGCCGTCGTGAAGTTCACCACGGTCGAGTCCCTCGCATCGCGGCGGGTCACCTGGGCTGCGAGCTGCTCGGCATCCTGGCTGCCGCCGAGCTGGATACCGCGGCGGCGCAGCCGCGCCTCTTCGCTGGCGGTGAGCAGCATCCGCACTTCAGCGTGGGGCGCGACGACGGTGGTGATGTCGCGGCCTTCGACGACGATCCGGCGGTGGTGCTTCTCAATCAGCTGGCGCTGGCGGCGGATCAGCTCCGTGCGGGCGCCGAGGGTCGTGGCCACCGCGCTGACGGCGGCCGAGATCGACGGCTCGCGGATCGCTAGCGTGACGTCCTCGCCGTCGACGCGGACGTACTCCTCCTGCGGGCCGGTGCTGATTTCCAGCGGCAGGTTCTCGGCAGCTGCCTCGACGGCGGCACCGTCATCCAGGTCCGTGCCGCGGTCCAGGCAATACCAGGTCAGTGCCCGGTACATGGCACCGGTGTCGAGGTAAGCCAGTTTGAGCCGGCGCGCCACCTCTTTGCTGACGCTCGATTTGCCGGAGCCGGAAGGGCCGTCAATCGCGACGACAAGGCCTTTCCCGGGGCGGAGAATGTCCACCGTTTCGATGAGTTCCTGGGTCATTACTGAAGTACCCGCCATCCGCGGTCGTTAAGGGCTTCGATCAAAAGGTCGTGCTTGTTGGGCAGGACAGAGAGTTCCACCATGCCCACGTTCTGTCCCGAGGAGTGGTCCAGGCGGAGGTCCTCCAGGTTGACACCGATCTCGCCAATTTCCGTCAGGAGCCTGGCAATCTGGCCGGGCGTGTCATCCACCAGGACCGTCAGCCAGGAGTAAGCCTGCGGCGGTCCGCCGTGCTTGCCCGGAATCCGGGACTGGCCGGCGTTGCCTTCGCTGATCAGCTGGGCAAGGTCGAGCCGCGCGCCGGGAGCCGTGGGGTGTTCGAGGGTGCCGATCAGCCGGTTGAGGTCCTCGCGGACCCCCTGCAGGATCCCGACCACCTTGTCCGCGTTCGCGCCCAGGATCTGGACCCAGAGCGTGGGATCACTCGCCGCGATCCGGGTGACGTCGCGCAGGCCGTTTCCGGCCAGCGACAGTGCGTGCAGGGGTGTCCCCTGCAGGCGGCCGGCCACGAGCGAGGACATTACCTGGGGCACGTGCGAGACCAGCGCCACGGCTTCGTCGTGTTCTTCCGCCCCGAATTCGGAGACGACCGCGCCGAGGTCGCTGGCCAGGGCACGCGCCGTCAGCACAGATCCGGGAAGCGTCTCCTCCGCGGGGCACACGACCCAGGGCATGGACGTGAACAGTTCACCGCGGGCGGCGACGGGGCCGGACTTTTCGCGGCCGGCCATGGGGTGGGTCCCCACATAGCGGCCGAGGTCGGCTCCGCGGCTGCGGAGATCGGCCAGGATGCCGGCCTTCACGCTCGCGATGTCCACGACGACGGCGGCCGGGTAGTCCCCGAGGGCCTTGGCCACCACATCGGCGGTCACGTCCGGCGGTGCTGCCACCACTACGAGCTCGGGCTGGTCCCCGTCCAGGCGCGCCAAAGGCAGGCCGGCGCCGATGTCGACGGCGACGGCCTGGTTGGTGGGCGAGGGATCGGAGAGGAACACCGCCACGCCGCGGCCCCGCAGCCCCAGCCCGATGCTGGTGCCCAGGAGCCCGGTCCCCACGACCACCACCGGCCCGGCCAGGTGGCCGCGGCCGTGGGTGCGAAAGGCAGACATGCTACAGCCCTACGGATGCCAGCAGGTGGCCGACTTCCTGCTTGCCGAGGTTGCGGATGCTGCCCTGGCGCTGGTCGCCCAGGCCAATGGGTCCGACCTTGACGCGGACCAGGCGCAGGACCGGGAAGCCGACGGCGTCGAAGAGGCGCCGGACGATCCTGTTCTTGCCCGAGTGCAGCACAACCTCGATCAGCACGTGGCCCGGTGTCGAGTCCACAAGCTTGAAGGAGTCGACCGAGGCGATTCCGTCCTCGAGTTCGACGCCGGCCTTCAGCTCGGCACCGATGCCCTGCGGAAACGGCCCACGGACCTGCACAAGGTAGGTCTTGGGGACTTCGTAGGACGGGTGCGTCAGGCGGTTGGCGAGTTCGCCGTCGTTTGTCAGCAGCAGCAGGCCCTCCGTGGCGACGTCGAGCCGGCCGACATGGAAGAGGCGTTCGCCGTGGTGGTTGCGCACGAAGTCGCTGATGCACGGACGGCCGTCGGGGTCCTCCATCGTGGAGACAACGCCCTTGGGCTTGTTGAAAACCATGTAGACCATGTTTTCGTCCAGCTGGATGCGCAGTCCGTCAACGTGGATCACGGCGGTCTTCGGGTCGACGCGCACGCCAAGTTCCGTCACGACCTGGCCGTCGACCTCGACGCGCCCTTCGGCGATCATTTCCTCGCAGACACGCCGTGACGCGACGCCGGCCGAGGCCATGACCTTTTGCAGCCGGGTGCCGTCGGCGTCGTGCAGTTCAGACTGGGGCACCTCAGCGCGGGGGCCGCGCTTGCGGGCCGGTTTGCGCACGGGTCCCAGGTTCTGGCCGAAGCGTTCGCTGCCGAAGGCGCGGGGGCCCGCGAACTTGGCGGCGCCGGTGCGCGGCTTGGGCTTGAGGGCACCGGGCGTCCCTGCGGCCTTGCCGAAGCCGGGCTTGCGCGCGGCGGCCTTGCGGGCTGCGTCCTTGCCGGATGGCGCCTTGGTCTTCCAGTCTCCGGACGCGGGACGGCCCGCCGCCGGCGCGCCATCGGGACCCTGAAGGTCCGGATCGACGAAGGCCTCTTCGCGGGGCTTGGGGTGCTTGAAGGGGCGGTCTCCGCCGCCCTTGAAGCCGGCTCCCCCGCTGCGGCTGGCGCCGCCCTGTGCGGGGCGGCCGGAGCCGCCCTGAGCGCCGCGGCCTGAGCCTTGCGCTGAATCTCGTCCTGCACTATTGCGTGCTGAACTGTTACGTGGTGAACCCTGGCGTCCCGCCTGTGTCATGACCCGTCCTTCGTTTTATGGGCCAACGGCCGCTGTCTCCCGACAACACCCGCCGGCTGGGGCAAAATGGTCCTGCCCCGGTGGATACTCGTTCGCAGGCAGTTGTTCCTGCCTACATTCTGTCTGCGTCGTAGAACTCTTCGATGCCTTCCAGCCCCGGAAGATGGGGTGAAAGCTGCGGCATGTCCGCCGCCGAGCCGATTCCCATGCGTTCCAGGAAATACGACGTCGTGCGGTACAGGATGGCTCCGGATTCGGGATCGGTACCCGAGTCCTCGATCAGTCCCCGCTGCGTCAGCGTCCGCACGACAGAGTCAACATTCACTCCTCGAATTGCAGACACCCGCGCCCTTGATACGGGCTGGCGGTAAGCGATGACGGCGAGCGTTTCGAGCGCCGCCTGCGTCAGCCTGGCTGTCTGTCCTTCCAGCACGAATCCGCCGACGATGTCCGCAAATTCTGCACGGGAATAGATCCGCCAGCCTCCGGCGATATTCCGCAATTCAAAACCCCGGGGGGTGGCACTGAAGCCGCCAGTGTTGCCGTTGCCGGTACTGTTCTGGCCGGCGAGGTCCACATCCGGGGCATTAACAGTATAACCGTCATACTCGCGCTGCAGGTCCGCCAGCAGGGATTCGACCACGTCAACCGTCAGGTTCAGGCCCGCGGCCAGCCCGACGGCGGTGGCCGGCTCGTCGATCACCATGAGCACAGCCTCGAGGGCCGCGCGTGCGCCGCCCGGGAGGAGGTGGACATCCGGGCCGTTAGCCGAAGCGTCGTCACACGGCGGCTCCGGGCCCGGTTCATATGGTGCGTCGCTCACTGCTGCTCCTCGTATTCTTCGCTCAGGTTCCCGCTGCTCCAGTCGTTGCTATCTGCGTTCCAGTGGACCGTGAGGTCTCCCAGCGGCTCAAGCTGGTCGAAGCCCACCGCCTTGTCCCGGAACATCTCCAGCAGCGCGAGGAACCTCGCGACCACCACGAGCGTGGACTCGGCGTCGGCGATCAGCGCCCGGAAGGTCAGTCGCTCGCCCGCCCGGAGCCGGAGCCCGAGCAGTTCCGCCTGTTCCCTGACGCTGACCGGGGTGCCGTGGAGATGGGCAAGGCCGACCTCGGTGGGCGCCGCCTCTTTGGGCTTGAGCGCTTTCTCCGCCAAGGCGGCGAACTGCTGCGGGGTGTGACGCCAGAGCAGTTCCGGAAGCAAGGCTGCGAAGTGCCCCTCAAGCGCCACCTGCCGCGGGTATCTCCGGGCCTCGAGTTCAAGGGTGGAGCCCATCAATCCGGCAACGTGCTTGAAGGCTTTGTACTGGAGCAGCCGGGCAAACAGGAGGTCCCGGGCTTCCAGGAGGGCAATGTCGTCGTCATTCTCCACCTCGCCGGCCGGCAGCAGCCGGGCGGCCTTGAGGTCCAGGAGGGTTGCGGCTATGACGAGGAACTCACTGGCCTCATCGAGGGCCCATTCCTCCCCCAGCCGCTGGAGGCCCTTGATGTACTTGATGAATTCGTCCGTGACCGTCGACAACGCAACCTCGGTGATATCCAGCTGGTGCTTGGAGATCAGGGCGAGCAGGAGGTCGAACGGGCCGGTGAAGTTGGCCAGCCGCACCTCGAACCCCGGCTTCCTGGCCGCCGGCTGATCGAGCTCCGCCGGCGGGACGGCTGCCTCTGCCACGGCCCTGACTAGGGCGCGCCGCCGCGCGAAATAAGCTCTTTGGCCAGGTTGCGGTAAGCGTCGGCGCCTATGTGGTTGCCGGCGTAGCTGGTGATGGGCTCGGCAGCGACGGTGGCGTCCGCAAACTTGATGGAGCGTTTGATGACGGTCTCGAAGACCGTGTCGCCGAAGGCCTCCACCAGGCGGGAGATCACCTCGCGGCTGTGCAGGGTGCGGGCGTCGTACATGGTGGCGAGGACGCCGTCGACCTGGAGCCGCGGGTTCAGCCGGTCCTGGACTTTGTCGATGGTCTCCACGAGCAAGGCCACGGCGCGCAGCGCGAAGAACTCGCAGATCAGCGGGATGATCACGCCGTGGGCGGCCGTCAGTGCATTGACGGTGAGCAGGCCAAGGGAGGGCTGGCAGTCGATCAGGACGACGTCGTAGTCATCCTCGACCTTCTTCAGGGCCCGGTCCAGCACCTGTTCGCGGGCGACCTCGTTGACCAGCTGGACCTCCGCGGCGGAGAGGTCGATGTTGGCCGGGAGCAGGTCCAGGTTGTCCACGCCGGTTTTGTGGATGGCGTCGCGGATGTCGACCTTGCGGTCCATCAGGACGTTGTAGACCGTGAGATCCAATTCGTGGGGGTTGATGCCGAGCCCGGCCGAGAGGGCACCCTGCGGGTCGAAGTCCACGACGAGAACACGGCGGCCGAATTCCGCCAGCGCGGCCGCAAGGTTGATGGTGGAGGTGGTCTTCCCCACCCCGCCCTTCTGGTTGACCATGGCGATGACCCGCGCGGGGCCATGGGATGACAGCGGCGCGGGCTCCGGAAAGTCGCGTTTGGGGCGCCCGGTGGGGCCCATGACGGCGTCTTCCAGATCGAGTTCGGTGCCTTCCAGAGTTGCTGAACCCTGTTCGCTGCTCACGTATCTATCCACACTTTCGATGACGTTGATTATCGTGCTTGAATTTGGTGCCGCTGGACTTCCGGCGCCGGCCTTATTCCAACCAAGGCTACAGCGCCCGACACGGTATTCGACGGACCTTGACAACGGCCGTCATCTGAGCCTTGACCTTCCGGTAGAAGTCGAAGGTTGCCGGCGGAGGGGCAGCAGTGCGCGAAAAACCGCCCGGACGCGGGAGGTGCGTCCGGGCGGTTTCATTACGCTGGTGCCAGCTTCCTGCCCTCTGTTCAGGCGTTGGCCGGGACCGGACGGGCGGCCTGGGCCGGCTCAGCGGCGGTCTGGCCGACCTCGTGGCCGGCGCCGTGGCCGGCGATCATGGTCTGCTCATCGAAGGGCGCGGCGCCGGAGAGGACACGCTCAACCTGTGCGCCGTCGATCTCCTTGACCCAGGTACCGATCAGCACGGTGGCCACGGCGTTGCCGGTGAAGTTGGTGAGCGCGCGGGCCTCGGACATGAAGCGGTCGATGCCAACGATCATGCCGACGCCGCCGAGCAGTTCCGGACGGTGGGCCTGGAGGCCGGCCGCGAGGGTGGCCAGGCCGGCGCCGCTGACACCCGCCGCGCCCTTTGAGGCGATGATCATGAAGATCAGCAGCGAGATCTGGGCTCCGAGGTCCAGCGGGGTGCCCATGGCGTTGGCCACGAAAAGCGATGCCATCGTCAGGTAGATAGCCGTGCCGTCGAGGTTGAAGGAGTAACCGGTGGGAACCGTGACACCGACGACCGGCTTGGACACGCCGAGGTGTTCCATCTTCGCGATCAGGCGCGGCAGTGCGGCTTCGGAGGAAGAGGTGGAGAAGATCAGCAGGTATTCACGGGCCAGGTACTTCATCAGCCGGAAGATGTTGACGCCGGCCACGACCTGGAGCAGGCTGCCGAGGACCACGACGATGAACAAGGCACAGGTGATGTAGAAAGCGACCATCAGCGTGAACATGCCGAGGATGGCCTGGACCCCGGTGGCACCGACGACGGCGGCAATCGCACCGAAGGCGCCAACAGGTGCCAGCCACATGATCATGATGAGGATCCGGAACACGAGGGCCTGGCCGTGGCCGATGGCCTTGAGGATCGGGGCGCCCTGCGGGCCCATTTTCTGTAGGGCGAAGCCAACCAGGATCGCTGCGAGCAGGGTGGGCAGGACCGGAATGTCGTTCGGGATGATGCCGAGCAGGAAGTCGACGGTGCTGTCCGTGGCCGCCTTCTTGTTCGGATCGTAGGCGGCGAGTTTGAGTCCCTCGCCCGGGTGGATCACGTTGCCGACCACGAGGCCGATGGCCAGGGCGAAGGTGGACATGATGATGAAGTAACCCAGAGCCAGGCCGCCGACCTTGCCGACGGTTGCGGCCTTGGCGATGGAGCCGATGCCCAGCACAATCGTGCAGAAGATGACGGGGGCGATCATCATCTTGATCAGTTTGATGAAACCGTCGCCCAGTGGCTTGAGGTTCTTTCCGACCTCGGGGAACAGCAGGCCCACCACGGCACCGAGGACAACGGCGACTATGACGGCAATGTAAAGATAGTGGGACTTGTCGAGCCCTTTGCGGCGCATCTTGGCCGGCGCAGCTGACTCTCCTCGTTGAGAGGCCATGGTTGTCTCCTTAGGGATAATCTGGAAGACGCTGCGGCCCAGGCTCTGAGCTCATCACGTCGATCCGGTGTGATATCCATCATTAGGCGTGAAGTGACTCAGCTCACCGTTGCGTTCATATTGGTCGTAGGAGACGTTGATGATCCACCGCTGGAGCATTGCCCGCAGGTTGTTCGTGGCCCACCTACTTTTCATGGTCGCCCTCACGGCCGTCGTCGGCACGGCAGCCTTCGTCGACGCCCGCGACCAGGCCTACAACGAGGCGGGCCGGCGCATGGCCGGCGTCGCCACAGCTGTCGCCGATAACCCGCTCGTCCTGCAGGCGGCGGGCGCGGCCGACCCGTCCGCGCTCCTGCAGCCGTACGCGCTGAAAGTCACGGCGGACGCGGGCGCGGACTTCATCACCATCATGGCACCGGACCGGACACGGTGGACGCACCCCCGGAGCGAGGAACTGGGAAAGCCGTACATCGGCTCCATCGACGCGGCCCTGAACGGCGAGGCATTCACCGAGATCACTGCCGGGACGCTCGGTCAGTCCGTCCGCACCATAGTTCCGGTAAAAGACGCGGACGGAAAAGTGCGGGCGCTCGTCGCCGCGGGCGTGACGGTCGGGACCGTGGACGTGGCCGTCTCCGGACGCCTGCCGGCACTGCTGGCCATCGGCCTGGCCCTGTTGCTGGGCGGCTCCGCGGCGTCCTGGCTGCTCGGACGCTACCTGCGCCGGGTGACCCGGGGGTGGGGGCCGGAGCAGCTCGCCCAGCTCTTCGCCTACTACGAGTCGGTGCTGCATTCGGTGCGCGAGGGGGTCATCCTGATTGACCCCCGGGGCAAGGTGGTCATGTACAACGACCAGGCCGCGGACCTGTTGGGGCTGGCGGTGCGCGGAGCGGACGCCGCCGACGATGTCCGACGTCCCGGCGCCTCCCCCCTGGGCTCCCCCCTTGGCTCCTCCCCTGGCTCCGCCGACGGCTCCACCAACGGGGGTACTGCGGCGGCGCCGTCGCTGGCCGCGCTTCCTCTTGCGGCCAGCCTCAAGGAGCTCTTCGAATCGGGGCGGACGGCCCATGACGAAATCCATCTGACGGGATCGCGGGTCCTGGTGGTGAACCAGGGCCCGGCTGTGGGGCCGGGCTCCCCCTCCGGCCGGCAGCGCGCCGCGGTGTTCGGCACGGTTGCCACTATCCGGGACCGCACGGAGATCGAGTCACTGGGCACCGAGCTCGAAACCATGCGCACACTCTCCGATGCCCTCCGGGCCCAGACCCACGAGCACGCCAACCGGTTGCACACGATCGTCTCCCTGATGGAACTGGGGCGCGGCGCAGAGGCCCTGGATTTCGCCACCAAGGACCTCGAGCTCAGCCAGCGGCTGACAGATGACCTTGTGAGCTCGATCGAGGAGCCTGTCCTCGGCGCCCTGATCATGGGCAAGGCCGCGGAAGCCCACGAACGCGGCGTCGAGTTGACGCTCAACACCGGTGGTTCGACGGCCGTCACGGGACTCGCGGTCCAGGACCTCGTCGCGATCCTGGGCAACCTGCTGGACAACGCCATCGACGCAGCAGCCGACGCGCCGGCGCCGAAACTCGTGGAGCTCACCGTCACGACGGCGGCCGGTGGCCTGGACATTACGGTGGAGGACAGCGGCCCCGGGATCGATCCCGACGCGGTGGAGGACGTGGTCAGGCACGGCTTCAGCACCAAGGAGCCAGGACCGTTCGGACGCGGGCTCGGGCTGGCCCTGGTCCGGCAGGCCGTCCGGCGCCTCGGCGGTACGATGACAATCACCAGCCCGGCCGGAGCCCTGTTCCACGTCACGCTGCCCACGACGCCGACTGCCTTCACGAATGTCGAACGAGGCGCCGCACCACCCGCCGTCGTCCCCGGGGACGCAACCCGGCCGGCAACTACAGAGGGACATTGATGACCGACATCCGCGTACTCGTCGTCGAGGACGAGCCCATCGCTGCCGCCGCGCATGCCGCCTACATCGGCAGGCTGGACGGGTTCATCCTCGCCGGATCCGCCCCTGACGGGCAGTCGGCGTTGCGCCTGATGACGGAATTCGCAGCCGCGGGAGCCCCGGTGGAGCTTGTACTGCTGGACATGAACCTCCCCGATCTGCACGGCCTGGATGTAGCGCGCCGGATGCGTGCCGGCGGCCTGTTCGCGGACATCATCGCCATCACGGCTGTGCGCGAACTGAACATCGTCCGCAGCGCCGTGGCCAGCGGCGTCGTCCAGTATCTGATCAAACCGTTCACCTATGCGACCTTCGCGGACAAACTCGCCAGTTACAGGCTGTTCCGGGAGCAACTGGCGTCCCCCGGGCAGGGCGCTGCCGGCGCAGGAGCCTCCCAAAGCGACGTGGACCAGGCCTTCGCCAGCCTCCGGGCACCCTCGGAGCTCCCGCTCCCTAAGGGGCTCTCCACCTCCACGCTGGAATCCGTGCAGGATTTCATGAAGGTCCAGCCCGGGGCCGTGTCGGCGAGCGAGGTCATGGAGGCCCTGGGCATGTCCCGCGTCACGGCCCGGCGCTACCTCGAGTACCTTGCCGACGCCGGCATCGTTACCCGGACAGCCCGCTACGGCACCCCTGGCCGGCCGGAGAACGAATACCGTTGGCTGCGGGCCTCGTAATCGTCGCCGCGGTCTATAAGGCGACTCCCGCCGCGGCGCCTAATCCCCCGCGGCGGCGGGACGCAGCGTCTCGATGAGCTGGTCGATCACACCGGCGTCCTCGATCGTGGACGGCACCACATAGGCGTCCCCGTCGGCGATCTGGCGCATGGTTTTGCGCAGGATCTTCCCCGACCGGGTCTTGGGCAGGGCGTCCACCACGGTGACGTGCTTGAAGTCCGCCACGGCCCCGATGTCCCGGCGGACCAGGGCAATCAGGTCCTTCACCAGGATGTCCTCGGGCACGTCCACCCCTGATTTGAGGACCACGTAGCCGCTGGGACGCTGGCCCTTGAGCGGGTCAGCGAGCCCGATCACGGCGCATTCGGCCACGGCCGGGTGCTGGCCGATCACCTGCTCCATGGCGCCGGTGGAGAGCCGGTGGCCGGCGACGTTGATGATGTCATCAGTCCGGCCCATCACGAAGAGATAGCCGTCCTCGTCCCGGTAGCCCGAGTCGCCCGTGGCGTAGTAGCCCTCGAACGCCTGAAGGTAGGAGGAAATGTAGCGTTCGTCGTTGCGCCAGAGGGTGGTGAGCGTTCCCGGCGGCAGGGGCAGCTCCAGGACGATGTTGCCTTCCGTGCCTGCCTCGACATCCTCGCCGGCCCCGTCCACGATCTTGAGCCTGAAGCCGGGCATCGGCACGCTCGGCGAGCCGGCCTTGATCGGCAGCTCTTCGAGCCCGCGCGGGTTGGCGCAGATGGCCCAGCCGGTTTCGGTCTGCCACCAGTGGTCCACCACGGGCACGCCCAGGATCCGGGAGGCCCAGTGGAAGGTGTCGGTGTCCAGCCGCTCGCCGGCGGCAAAAAGGGTCCGCAGGCTGGAGATGTCGTACTTCTCCAGCAGCGCCGCTTCGGGGTCCGTCTTACGGATGGCCCGCAGCGCGGTGGGGGCGGTGAACAGCACGTTGACTTTGTGGTCCTGGATCACCCGCCAGAACGCGCCGGCGTCGGGCGTCCCCACCGGCTTTCCTTCGTACAGGACGGTGGTGGCCCCCGCCAGCAGCGGGCCGTAGACGATGTACGAATGCCCCACCACCCAGCCGACGTCCGAGGCCGTCCACATGACGTCGCCGGGTGCGACGTCGTAGATGTTTTCCAGGGTCCAGGCCAGGGCGACGGCGTGGCCCCCATTGTCCCGGACGACCCCCTTGGGGGCTCCGGTGGTGCCCGAGGTGTAGAGGATGTAGAGCGGGTCCGTGGCCTTGACGTCCACCGGTGCTGCGGGGGCGGCGGCGGCCATTTCGGCGTCCCAGTCCAGCCAGCCGGAGTGGTCTGCCGTCGCGGAGGCGAATCCTTCCCGGGCCTTGACCAGGACCGGGGTGTCCGGCGTTCCGGCCAGGCCGAGGGCTTCCTCGACGGCCGGCAGGTACTCGATCCGGCGAGAGGGCTCGATCCCTCCGGAGGCCGTGACCACCGCAGCGGGGGCAGCGTCCCGGATGCGGGCGGCAAGCTCCTTGGGCGCGAACCCGCCAAAGACGACCGAGTGCACGGCGCCGAGCCGGGCGGTCGCCAGCATGGCGATCGCCGCTTCGGGGATCATGGGCATGTAGATGACCACGCGGTCGCCCTTGCCCACTCCGTGGCTGCGCAGGACACCGGCGAACCGTGCCACGAGGTCCGTGAGCTCGGCATAACTGAAGCGCTGCTGCATGCCCAGCATGGCGGAGTCGTAGATCAGGGCATCCCGGTCACCCCGGCCTTCCTCGACGTGCCGGTCCAGGGCGTTGTAGGACGTGTTGAGGACGCCGTCGGGGAACCAGTCGTACAGCGGGGCCCGGCCGGAATCCAGTGCCTGCCGGGGTGGTGTGGACCAGGAGACCTTCCCGGCCGCCTCCAGCCAGAATTCTGCGGGCTCAGCCAGGCTGCGTTGGTAGCTGTTCAGGTAGCTCTTGGTGACCATGAAGTTCAATCCCGTCCACGACGTTGTGATGGAGCTCATGGTAGTCCCGCGCCGGTCACCGGCACAAGACCTTATGTATACACAGCGAGCGCCCAACCCGGAGATTGTGCGGAAATACTCCCCAAAAGGGACTTTGCTGTATACACTGAATGAGGTCAGCCAACGAAGGAGGCAAGATGCGCGCCAGCGACAAGGCCTATGCCGCCCTGCGCGAGGACATCATCGAGTGGCGCCTCCTGCCCGGAACGGTGCTCGCGGAAGTGGAGCAGTCCGCGCGGTTGGGCATCTCCCGCACCCCGCTGAGGGAGGCCCTGAGCCGGCTCACGGCGGAAGGCCTGACGACGACGGCGGGCGGCCGCGGCGTCGTCGTCACCGACATCTCGTTGGAGGACATCGACGAACTCTTTGAACTGCGCGAAACCCTTGAAGGCAAGGCTGCCGCGCTGGCTGCCGAACGGGGGGACGCCGCGACGTTCGAACAGTTGCGGCTCGAGTTGCTCAAGGCCCCCGCGCTGATCAGCGACGCGGACCCCGCCCGGCACGACTATTACGGCCTTGTCGGGCGGCTGGACTTGGCGATCGACGCCGCGATATCCAACGCCTACCTCGTCCAGGCGATGCGCAGCCTGCGCGTCCACCTCGTGCGCGTCCGTCGGCTGGCCGCCGACGACGCAGCCCGGCTGACGGCCGCCGCCGCCGAGCACGCCGCAATCGCCGAGGCGATCGCCGCCCGCAACCCGCGGCTGGCCGAGGCCGCCACCACGCTTCACCTGCACCGCAGCCTTTCCCACGTCAAAGCCACACATACACCTCACCAGAAGGAGCACCATGGTTAAGGAACACCACGTCCGCGTTTACAAGAGCGAGGAAAACCTGGCCCGCGAGGACCAGCTTGCCTACAAGATCGCGAAGGTGGCCGCGGATCCCGTGACCGTGTCTGACGAGGTCACCGACATGGTCATCAACCGCGTCATTGACAACGCCTCAGTAGCGATCGCCTCGCTGAACCGCGCCCCCATCGTCGCGGCCCGCGCCCAGGCGCTGACCCACGGACCCACCACCGGCGGCAAGGGCTCGAAAGTCTTTGGAATCGAAGGGCGCGTGGCGCCGGAATGGGCGGCCTGGGCCAACGGCGTCGCGGTCCGCGAACTTGACTATCACGACACCTTCCTCGCCGCGGACTACTCCCACCCGGGCGACAACATTCCCCCGATCCTTGCCGTGGCCCAGCACGTCGGCTCGAGCGGCCAGGACCTGATCCGCGGCATCGCGACCGGGTACGAGATCCAGGTCAACCTGGTCAAGGCGATCTGCCTGCACAAGCACAAGATCGACCATGTGGCCCACCTCGGCCCGTCCGCGGCGGCCGGCATCGGCACCCTGCTGGGTCTCGACGTCGAGACGATCTTCCAGTCCATCGGCCAGGCCCTGCACACCACCACCGCCACGCGGCAGTCCCGCAAGGGCGAGATCTCCACGTGGAAGGCCCACGCCCCGGCGTTCGCCGGCAAGATGGCCGTCGAGTCCGCGGACCGTGCCATGCGCGGCCAGACCTCCCCCGTGCCGATCTACGAAGGCGAAGACGGCGTGATCGCGTGGATGCTGGACGGCCCGGACGCCTCCTACACCGTGCCGTTGCCCGAAGCCGGCGAAGCCAAGCGCGCCATCCTGGACACCTACACCAAGGAGCACTCGGCCGAGTACCAGGCCCAGGCCTGGATCGACCTGGCCCGCAAGCTCCACGGCGAACACCCCGAGGTCACCGACCCCGCCAACGTCGAATCCGTGCTGATCAAGACCAGCCACCACACCCACTACGTGATCGGCTCCGGCGCCAACGACCCGCAAAAGTACAGCCCCACGGCCAGCCGCGAAACCTTGGACCACTCCATCCCGTACATCTTCACGGTCGCCCTGCAGGACGGCGCCTGGCACCACGTCGGTTCCTACGCACCCGAACGCGCCGCGCGCCCGGACACCGTGGAACTCTGGCACAAGGTCACCACCGTCGAGGACCCGGAATGGACCCGGCGCTACCACTCCCTCGACATCGCCGAGAAGGCGTTCGGCGGCACCGTCGTGATCACACTGAAGGACGGCACAGTCATCACCGAGTCGATTGCCGTTGCCGACGCGCACCCGCTGGGCGCCCGGCCGTTCGCGCGCGAGCAGTACGTCAACAAGTTCCGCACCCTCGCCGCCGGCCTCGTGGCCGATGCGGAGATCGAACGCTTCCTTGCCGCCGCCGCGCGGCTCCCCGAGCTCGCCGCCGGCGAGCTGGACCAGCTGAACATCCAGGCAGCCCACGGAGTGATCGACCTCGCGTCCGCACCGAAGGGACTCTTCTGATGCTGTACTCCAAGACCACGCCGGAGCAGAAGCGGATCCGTTTCCGTGAGCTCCTGGCCTCCGGCACCGTCCAGCAGTTTCCGGGCGCCTTCAACCCGCTTTCCGCCCGGCTGATCGAGGAGAAGGGCTTCTCCGGCGTCTACATCTCCGGCGCCGTCCTGGCCAACGACCTCGGCCTGCCGGATATCGGGCTGACCACGCTCACCGAGGTGGCCACCCGGGCCGGGCAGATCGCCCGGATGACGGACCTGCCGTGCATCGTCGACGCCGACACGGGCTTCGGCGAGCCGATGAACGTGGCCCGCTCGGTCCAGGAACTCGAGAACGCAGGCCTCGCCGGCTGCCACATCGAGGACCAGTTCAACCCGAAGCGCTGCGGCCACCTGGACGGGAAGAACGTCGTGGACCTCGACACCGCCACCAAGCGCATCCGCGCGGCGGCCGACGCCCGGCGGGACCCCAACTTCCTGATCATGGCACGCACCGACATCCGGGCCACCGACGGGCTCCAGGCTACCCAGGACCGTGCCAGGGCGCTCGTGGAGGCCGGCGCCGACGCGATCTTCCCCGAAGCGATGAAGGACCTCAGCGAGTTCCAGGCCATCCGGGACGCCGTCGACGTGCCGATCCTGGCCAACATGACCGAATTCGGCCAGAGCGCACTGTTCACAGTCGACCAGCTGGCCGGCGTCGGCGTCAACATGATCATCTATCCGGTGACGCTGCTCCGTAGTGCCATGGGCGCTGCGGAGCGTACTCTGGAATCGATTAAGGCCGACGGAACACAGGAGGCACAGGTTGGAAGCATGCTGACCCGTGCGCGTTTGTATGACCTCGTCGATTACGAGGCCTATAACCGCTTTGACACCGGGGTCTTCAATTTCAAGATCCCCGGCCAGTGACCCCCGCAATCGACTTCCGGCTCCGGCCGGCACAACAGGCGACAGGAACAAAGGAGTTTCAGCATGGCTGAACAAGACATCAAAAAGGGCCTCGCCGGCGTCGTGGTGGACTACACCGCCGTCTCCAAGGTAAACCCCGACACCAACTCACTGCTTTACCGCGGCTACCCCGTCCAGGAGCTTGCCGCCAAGTGCAGCTTCGAGGAAGTCGCCTACCTGCTCTGGAACGGCGAGCTGCCCACCCCGGAGCAGCTCGCCGAGTTCACGGCAAGGGAACGGGCCGGACGGGCACTGGATCCGGTCGTCAAGCAGGTAATCGATGCCCTGCCGACGACCTCACACCCGATGGACGTCTGCCGGACGGCGGCCTCCGTCATGGGCGCACGGCACCCGCTCGCCGAAGACTCCTCGCGGGAGGCCAACATGGCCAAGGCGATTGACCTTTTCGCGGCCATGCCGGCGATCGTGGCCTACGACCAGCGTCGCCGGCACGGCCAGGAAGCCGTGGCGCCGCGCGATGACCTGGGCTACTCGGCGAACTTCCTCTGGATGGCCTTCGGCGAGGAACCGGCCCAGGAAGTCGTGGAGGCCTTCAACGTCTCGATGATCCTCTACGCCGAGCACTCCTTCAACGCCTCGACCTTCACTGCCCGGGTGATCACGTCCACGCTCTCGGACCTGCACTCGGCCGTGACCGGGGCCATCGGCGCGCTTAAGGGCCCGTTGCACGGCGGCGCGAACGAGGCCGTGATGCACACCTTCGACGAGATCGGCATCCGGCAGGAGGAGTCCCTAGAGGAGGCCCACGCCCGGGCCAAGACCTGGATGGAAGATGCCCTGGCCCACAAGAAGAAGGTCATGGGCTTCGGCCACCGTGTCTACAAGCACGGCGACTCGCGGGTTCCCACCATGAAGGCGGCCCTGGACAAGATGATTGCGCACTACGGCCGGCCCGAGCTGCTGGGCCTTTACAACGGGCTGGAATCGGCCATGGACGAGGCCAAGGCGATCAAGCCGAACCTGGATTACCCGGCCGGTCCGACCTACCACCTCATGGGCTTCGACACCCCGACCTTCACTCCCCTGTTCGTCGCCAGCCGCATCACCGGCTGGACGGCGCACATCATGGAGCAGCTGGAATCGAATTCCCTGATCCGCCCGCTGAGCGAGTACAACGGCGTGGAGGAACGGCACCTGCCGTAGTTCTTCCCGACGTACGACGGCGGGCCGGTCACCTTTCGAAGGTGGCCGGCCCGCATCTTTGTCCGCTGCCGGGATCAGCCCATGCGCACGGACGCCACGGTTTCATTGTCATTGTTCATGACGATCACGACGTCGAGCAGTGCTCCTGCCAGCGCGGGGGGCAGCCAGTGCTCCGCGTCCTGCCACATCCGCTCCCTCGGAAGCGCCGCGGTGTCGAACCATTCCGGAATGATCTCGGAGCTTTCGCCCGGTTCGCCTTCCCACTGCCGGGTGGTGAAGAGCCGGCACGACATGTTCCATTCGGGCCGGGCAGGAAAGATGAACTCGACGACGCCGGCGTGGGCCAGGTGCTCCTGGAGCACGACGATGCCGACCTCTTCCCAGACCTCGCGAACCACGGCCTCGGCGTCGCTCTCCCCCGCTTCCACGTGGCCGCCGATGCCCACGATCTTGCCGGTGCCGAACCCGGTCCGTTTCAGGCCGAGCAGCACTTCGGTGCTGGAGCCCGCTTCGCGGAGCAGGAAGCAGAGCGTGACGGGGGTCGAGATCATGAATCCAGCCTATAGCTGCCGCAGGCTGGCGAAGCTATCCTGCAGCCGGGCCATTGTCTGCGGGCTGCGGCTGCAGTTCCACTGGAATCCCTTTCTGCGCGAATTCCTTGTCCGTGGCCTGCTGCGGCGTGAGTCGCAGGCCGTTCCGGGAGACGTCATTGTTCAGCGCCTGCAACTTCCGGTTGAATACGGGCAAATAGGAGTCGGTTGTACCCGGATCCCGGCGCCCTCAAGGGGCCTTCCGGTCGACGCGAGAATCTACAGATCGCTATGCCCGCCGTCCAGCCCCACAGGGGCCACCAACACGGTTGGGTTACTGCAGATAGCCCCTCACACGTACAGGAGCGGGCGGTCTTCCGGGATGGGGTCGTCCAGCGGTGCTGGCCAGTCCGGGTCGTCCGTGTCGGTGACCCGGAAGTGGTGTCCGGCCGTGAAGTGGTGCCAGTCCGGGAAGGGGTCCCGGGGCAGTGCGGAGCCGGATTCCTGACCGGGATCCTGGCCGGTTTCGTGGCCGGGGTGCCCGGTGGGCGGCGGGTCCGGATGGTGTCCCGGATCGGCGGGCTGGCTTTCGTCGGGGCCGGTGTCCGCGGCCGGGATGCGGTCCGGCCAGTGGGGTGGTTCCCAGTCCTGGTGTTCGCTCGCGTAGTACCGGCCCGTCGGTGAAATCCACCCCGGCGGGTTGTCCTTGCCCGCCCCGGTGGGTGTCCACGCCGAGCCGTGTTTGAGGCGGTGGTGTTTGCGGCACGGC
>NZ_JBFTIK010000027.1:0-40629 GCF_056394725.1 Arthrobacter sp. 10N418 | reverse complement strand
CCGCCCGGCCGTGTCCCTATCAGCGGTCAACAAGTGCCTCCGAACCCGGCGACAACACCCCCCGGATCATCAGTGACAGGGCGAGAAAGTCATACCGGGTCCAGCGACCAAGTCCCCTGCGATCGGGGACCCAATAAATGTAACGGGGCGATACGTGAGGGAGGGTTGGATAGAGGGGGGCGATTCGTGAGGGAGGGTTGGACCGGGGCCGTCATTAACTGACGACGGCGGCCCCACCCGAAGGTGGGACCGCCGTCGTTGAAACCGGACCTTGTGGGTCAGGCGTTCAGGGGCTTGGGAGCCGGGTGGTTAGAAACCGCCCATGCCGCCCATGCCGCCCATGTCGTCGCCGCCGCCCATGGCCGGGGAGTTCTTCTCCGGCTTGTCGGCCACGACGGCCTCGGTGGTGAGGAACAGGCCGGCGATGGACGCCGCGTTCTGCAGGGCAGAGCGGGTTACCTTGACCGGGTCGTTGATGCCGGCAGCCAGCAGGTCGACGTACTCGCCGGTTGCGGCGTTGAGGCCGTGGCCTGCAGGCAGGCCGCGGACCTTGTCCACCACGACGCCGGGCTCGAGGCCGGCGTTGAAAGCGATCTGCTTCAGCGGGGCGTCGATGGCAACGCGGACGATGTTCGCGCCGGTTGCTTCGTCGCCTTCGAGCTGCAGGTTGGCGAATGCCTTGGCACCGGCCTGGATCAGGGCAACGCCACCGCCGGCGACGATGCCCTCTTCGACAGCAGCCTTGGCGTTGCGGACTGCGTCCTCAATGCGGTGCTTGCGTTCCTTGAGCTCAACTTCGGTTGCGGCACCGGCCTTGATGACTGCAACGCCGCCGGCCAGCTTGGCCAGGCGCTCCTGCAGCTTCTCGCGGTCGTAGTCGGAATCGGAGTTCTCGATTTCGGCGCGGATCTGGGACACGCGGCCTGCGATCTGGTCGGCGTCGCCTGCACCCTCGACAATCGTGGTCTCGTCCTTGGTCACAGTGACCTTGCGGGCGCGGCCGAGGAGTTCGAGGCCGGCGGTCTCAAGCTTGAGGCCGACTTCCTCGGAGATGACCTGGCCACCGGTGAGGATGGCGATGTCCGCGAGCTGGGCCTTGCGACGGTCGCCGAAGCCCGGGGCCTTGACGGCGACGGACTTGAACGTGCCGCGGATCTTGTTGACGATCAGGGTGGCCAGGGCCTCGCCCTCGATGTCTTCGGCAATGATCAGCAGCGGCTTGTTGGACTGCATGACCTTTTCGAGGACAGCAACCAGTTCCTTTACGTTGGAGATCTTGGAGTTCACGATCAGGATGTACGGATCCTCAAGGACCGTTTCCTGGCGCTCGGCGTCAGTGACGAAGTACGCGGAGATGTAGCCCTTATCGAAGCGCATGCCTTCGGTGAGCTCCAGCTCGAGGCCGAACGTGTTCGACTCCTCGACGGTGATGACGCCTTCCTTGCCGACCTTGTCCAGGGCTTCGGCAATCAGGGCGCCAATTTCGTTGTCACCTGCCGAGATCGACGCCGTGGCGGCAATCTCTTCCTTGGTTTCGATCTCCTTGGCGGATGCCAGGAGTTCGCGGGTGACGGCTTCTACAGCCTTCTCGATACCGCGCTTGAGGGACAGCGGGTCAGCGCCGGCCGCGACGTTGCGCAGGCCTTCCTTGACCAGGGCCTGTGCCAGAACGGTGGCCGTGGTGGTGCCGTCGCCAGCGACGTCGTCCGTCTTCTTGGCAACTTCCTTGACCAGCTCGGCGCCGATCTTCTCGTAAGGATCGTCCAGCTCGATCTCCTTGGCGATGGAAACACCATCGTTGGTGATCGTGGGGGCGCCCCACTTCTTTTCGAGGACGACGTTGCGTCCACGCGGGCCGAGGGTGACCTTGACGGCGTCGGCGAGGATGTTCAGGCCCCGCTCAAGACCGCGGCGTGCCTCTTCATCAAATGCAATGATCTTGGCCATAACGGCAGTAGTCCTTTCGGGACAGTCGTTAAGAATGAACCTTTGCTGCGGTGCCCGCGACGGACGATCCTTCCCCGGCGGCCTCTGTATGCCGCTGGGTCCGGGATCTCACCCCAGCCAGGTATTTCTTTCGCTCCCGGCCCCAATGCCTCGCGTCGCAACCGGCGGAACCGGGCGTCGTTTTAGCAGTCAGTACGCGGGAGTGCTAAGTCAATAATTAGCACTCCCCCGGGGAGAGTGCAAGCAGTGGGCTGCCGGGGCCGCGCCGTTCGGCGGCCCAATACGCTACAAGCGATCAGCGGCCGCTGCTGCTCGAGGATTCGTTGCCGCTCATTGTGGCCTTGTTGTCCGCGCCGTAGGCGTAGACCGTGTAGTTCGCCTCCGTGATGTCGCCGGTGGCGTCGAAGTTGATCCGCCCGGAGGCGCCGTCGTAGTCGGGGCGCTTGCCCGCGCGGATCGCGTCGTTGCATTCCTTGTAGGACTTGCACGTTTGGGCGTCACCGGCCGACTGCCCGCCGCGGGTGGGCTGTACGGTCCCGCCGGAGACGGCGACGAGGTTCGCGGCGATGGAGGTGCCGGCGTCGTCCTGCGCTGAAGCAGCCGCGATGGCAGCGAGCATGACGGCGTCGTAGGTCTCAGCGGCGAACGTCATGTCCTTCAGGCCCGGATCCACGGCCACCAGCGAGGCCTGGAACGCCGCGGACGCGTACAGGCCGGGCAGGATCCCGCGCGCGCCGTCGAGCGCGTTCGCGCCCAGCCCGGAACCGTACTGGTTGACGGCCCCGTCACTGAGGATGAGCTTCTTGCCTGCGAGCCCCACGTTGTTCAGTTCGGCGATGGCGCCTTGAGCACCCGCCTTGGCGATGAGGACGACGGCGTCGGGCGCCGCCGCCTTGGCGGTGGCTGCCGCCTGTTGCGCCTGCCCCGGCTTGAACTCGGCGTCGGCCACGAGATCCATTCCGGCCTGTTTGGCGGCGGCGGTCACAGCCGCCGCGACGTCCGTGCCGTAGCTGCCTTCCTCGTGCACCACGGCAAGAGTCTTGGCGCCGCCGTCCTTGACGAGTTTGGCCAGGACGGGGGCCTGGGCGACGTCGGAAGCCGACGTGCGGAAATAGTAGCCACCGCTCTTGTAGGTGCTGAGGCCGCCGGCGGAATTGGCTGGCGAAATCACGGCAATCTTGGCGTTGGAGAGCACGTCGATGGCACCGGGGGCGTGGCTGGAATCCGTCGGGCCGATCACGACGTCGGCTTTGGCCGCCACCAGGGATTTGGCCTGGGCAGCGGCGTCCGCACTGATCGTTTCCGGGAGCAGCTCGACCGGTTTGCCTTTATGGCCGCCGGCCGCGTTGATTTCCTTGACTGCAAGCTTGGCGGCGGCCAGTTGGGGAGCATTGAGGAAGTTCTGCGCGCCGGTATTGTCCAGGATCAGGCCTATCCGCAGCGTGCCGTCGCCGCTGGCGTCAGCGCCGGCCACGCGGGCGCTGCCTGACGGGCCCAGGCATGCCGACAGGGCCAGAACCGCGGCCCCTCCGATGGCTACGGCGCGGACCGGGCGCAGAAGCCGCGTCAGGCGTCGGGCAGGGGCGTGTCGGGCGTGCGCTGCAGCAGGGAATGTCACTAGGCGGGCCGGACGCTTTCGGCCTGCGGGCCTTTCTCGCCCTCGCCGACTTCCAGCTCTACGCGCTGGCCTTCGTCCAGGGCGCGGTAGCCGTCCCCGACGATCGCGGACCAGTGCACGAACACGTCATTCCCGGAGTCGTCCACGGTGATGAAGCCGTAGCCTTTTTCGGCGTTGAACCATTTGACGGTTCCCAGTGCCATTGTGTCCACACTTTCAGTTAGCTTGCGGGCGGCCCACCTCAATGTGCGCCGCGGAATACGAAACGAAGTCCGCAGATACTCTACCTACAGCCTTCCCCGGGCGGGCAGGCTGCCTGCCCGGTCGGCGACGAATAGTTATTCAGGCGTAACCGGATCCAGCTACTTGAAGCCGGGCCCCAGGACAACAACGAGGGGGACCTTGAAATCGGCGGACTCCACAGTCGTCGGGATGCCAAGCAGGCTCCCCAGCGCCTCGGCGTTGCCCTTCTGCGCCGCGCTGCTGTAGAAGATTACGGAGGTGGCCTGCCGGGCGCCGGGCCAGTTGCCCAACGTACCGAGTGTCCAGCCCGCTGTGGAAACAGTGCCACCGACCCGGCTGGCGAGCCCAGCGGTCGTGGTGCCGTTGTAGATGGTCACCGGCTGGGTCTTGTCGACGGCGGCGGCAGCCGCCTTAGGTGCGACGGTGGCGGTGGCGGAGGCCGCGGCCGAGGGCGCGTCGGTGGGCTGGGCGCTGGGCGCCGGTGGGCTCGCAGGAGCCGCGCTGCCCGCGGTCGGTGCGGGCGATGCCGAGACGCTGACGCCGGCCTGGGCGGCCGACAGCGCCGAGGTTTCGCCAGCGGAGGAGAATCCGAGCTTGGGCAGGATCAGGAAGGCCACGAGACCGATGGCCAACGCCACACATCCGAAGGCGAGGATGGGCATGAGGCTGCGGCGGCGAGATTCGGCGGCGGCCCGGTGGACCCCCTGCCGTGCGGAGGTCTCCGGGACCCGATCAAATTCATCCCGTGCGTATTTGGTCATGGTAAAACGACGTCCTTGCTGATTTCTTACGAGGTGCCCGAGGCCGGAGCCGGCGCACAAGCGTGCGAATCCGGCTGTGATTCCCGCGGTTTTACGCGTCTGACCCCAACCGGCGTGCAGTGCGGGCACGTTGGCGTGACGTACGTAGTCTACGCAATCTCTTCACAAGCATAGGATCGTGGGCCAGCGCATCCTCTGTATCGATGAGCGCGTTTAGGATCTGGTAATAGTGCGTGGCGGACAGATCGAAGAGTTCCCGGATGGCCTGTTCCTTGGCCCCGGCGTATTTCCACCACTGCCGCTCCAGGGCCAGCATCTGCTGGTCTCGGCTGCTCAGCGGAGAGTTCCCGCGGGAACCCCGAAGTTCGGCAGCTTCCGCAGTCTGGTCCGCGGGCAGGAGCTCTTGCGCTTGTTCGGCCACGACACACTCCCTGACTCGTTCGGATGAATTCCTCCCCCATGGTACGGGCGAACCACAGCCTTGTCATTTGCGCCGGACCGGTTTCGAGAGCTTTTCGGACCAGCCCGTACGTTGTCGGAGCAGCCTGCGAGAATGGAGCCCATGGTCGATTCCTTTGCCTTGTTCGAGCACGAACCTCACACTGCAGAAACCGTGAGCTTCGCCGAGATGGCCAGCATGCCCCTGGGTGAACTCGTCGCGCCGGACTGGGCAGACGCTCTCTCCCCGGTCGAGGGGCAGCTGCGGGCTGTGCTGGAATTCCTCGCCGCTGAAGTCGCCGACGGGCACAAAGTCCTGCCGCCGCCGTCGAACGTGCTGCGGGCCTTCCGGCAGCCGCTGGCCGACGTCCGGGTCCTGATCGTGGGCCAGGACCCCTACCCGACGCCCGGCCACGCCGTGGGCTTGTCCTTCGCAGTGGACGGCACCACCCGGCCCATCCCGCGCAGCCTCGCCAATATCTACAAGGAGCTCGACGCCGATCTGGGCCTCCCGCCGCGGGTCCACGGGGATCTTGGATGCTGGTCCGAACAAGGCGTCCTGCTGCTGAACAGGGTCCTGACCGTCCAGGCCGGGGCCGCAGGCTCACACCGGAACAAGGGCTGGGAAGCCATCACGGCAGCGGCCATCACCGCAGTTGCCCACCGCCGCACCGCAGACGGCGGGCCGGCACCCCTTGTCGTCATCCTCTGGGGCAAGGACGCGGAATCGGCTAAACCGCTGCTGGGCACCGCGCCGGTGATCGCCAGCCCCCACCCCAGCCCGCTCTCGGCCTCGCGGGGCTTCTTCGGCTCCCGGCCCTTCAGCCGCACCAACAAACTGCTCCTGGAGCAGGGCGACGGCGAAGTGGACTGGGAACTGCCGCCGCTGCCGTAACGGGCCCCGCACTCAGGCATCCGCTCAGGCTTCTTTGGTTAGGCTTAGCTCCATGACATCAGTCCCCGCCGCCACCTCTGCCACCCGGAAATCGCGCCCGCAGACGAACCTCACGGTCCTGCGCCGCGAGCAACTGTCACCGCACATGGTCCGGATCATTGCGGGCGGCCCGGGCTTTGACAGCTACGTCAACAACGAATTCGTGGACCGGTACGTCAAGATCGTGTTCCCGCAGCCCGGCATCGAATACCCCGCTCCGCTGGACCTGTGGGCGGTCAGGGAAACCATGCCCCGCCACGAGTGGCCGCACACCCGGACCTACACCGTCCGCTGGGTCGATCAGGCCGCCCGGGAACTAGCCATCGACTTCGTCATCCACGGCGACGAAGGCCTTGCCGGGCCGTGGGCGGCCGCGGCCGAACCAGGGGACGCCCTCATTTTCACCGGGCCGGGCGGCGGCTACAACCCGGATCCGGCAGCGGACTGGCACCTGTTCGCGGGCGATGAGTCCGCGCTGCCGGCCATCAGCGCCGCCATTGAGTCGCTGGCTCCGGATGCCCGCGGACTGGCGTTCCTGGAAGTCGACACCGACGCCGATATCCAGGCGATCGCCGCACCGGCCGGGGTTGAACTGCGCTGGCTCCGGCGCGGCGGCGTCCCCGCCGGGACGAGCGACATCCTGGTCACCGCCGTCCGGGACGCCGACTGGCCCGAAGGCCGGGTGCACGTCTTTGCCCATGGAGAACGCGGCTACATGAAGAGCCTGCGGGACGTGTTCTATGTCCAGCGGTCCCTGGAGCGAGCACAGGTTTCACTGTCCGGCTACTGGGCCAACGGCCGGGTGGAGGACGACTTCCAGGCGGAGAAAAAACTCCCCATCGGCAAGATCTAAGCAGCAAGATCCAACGCCGCACAACCGGCGCTGCCGGGTGCCTCCGGGAGACAGGACGGGGTGTGGTGGCGCAGCTTAGCGGCGGCGAGCCCGGCGTCGTTCGTTGCTTGCCAGGCTCCGGGTCAGCGGCCGCGCCAGGGTGTCACCGAGCACGATTCCTGCCGCAACGCCCAGCACGATGGCCCCGGCGTTGAGCATGCCGCCGGCTCCCATGAGGATCTCCGATTCCTCGATGGTCAATACATACATGGAGCGGAATATGGTGAGTCCGGGCAGGAGGATCAGCGCCGCCGGGACGGCCACCACGAGCTGCGGCGCCCCCATCCGCAGCGCCACCACGCGGGCCAGCAGCCCGATCACGACGGCGGCGAGGGCCGGCGCGAACCGGGCACCGATTCCGATGGCGTCGCCCCCGATCAGGACGAGGTACCCGACGACGCCGACGGCCGCCGTCGGCAGCAGCAGCGTCCACGAGGTCTGCTCGGTGATGCCGATCATGAGCACCGCGACCGCGATCATGATGATCACCGCCCACAAGGGATACGCGGGCGGGAATGTTTCGGTGACGTTGATCTTCTCCATGCCGGTCATGTCGCCCACCACAAAGCCGACGGCGATCCCGGCCACGAGCGCGCCAAAGGTCAGCATGGTGGACAGAAACCGGCCGGCCGCCGTGACGGGGAACCCGTTGATGGCGTCCTGTACCGACGACACCAGACGGCCGGTCGGCAGGAGCAGCAGGATCCCGCCCACTACGACGATGGCCGGAGCGATCTGGATCCCCACGGGGCTGCCGAAGCGCCAGAGGAGCAGGGCGATGATGGTGACCAGGAAGGAACACGATGCGGTGATGAAAAAGTCGGGTGTGCGCCATCGCCCGAGCTGCCGGGCCAACAGGCTCACCAGCAGGTTGGACAGGAAGGCGACCGCGGAGGCGCCCGGCCCGCCGCCAAGCACCCCGACGAAGACTGCAGAGAAGACCCCGAACGCCACGGTCACCATCCAGCGCGGAAACGGCTTGGCGCTGCGAATGATTTCCTCGAGCCGGCGCACGGCCTCTTCCCGGCCGACGCCGCCGGCCACGATGTCCGTGACCAGCTGGTGCACCTTCGCCAGGCCCGCATAGTTGTTGGTCCAGGACCGCACCACGCGCAGGAGCGTGATGGGGGTTTGGTCCTTGGGCGCGTAGTTGATGGCCACCGACTGGTTGGTGATGTCCACCTCGATGTTCTTCAGCCCCAGGGCGGCCGTGATGGCGATGATGCTGGTTTCGACTTCCAGCGCGCCGGCGCCGTACCGGAACATGGATTCGGCCAGGTGCAGCGCGAAGTCGATGGTCTTGCGGGCGGAGGTGTCCACCCCGCCGACCTGGATCATGGGGTTGGCGTAGGGGCTGCCGGCCAGCCGGTCCACGATGCTCATGGGGGCTGTCGGGGGGTTCTCCCCCTGGACGAGCCGGCGGAGCATGCGCTTGGCGGCGGCATTCTGGCGCACCTGCATGGGCGACATCGGCTCGGTCCGGGGCAGGCCGTCCGTGGGGGGCCTGCGGCGGCCGTCGGGTGCTTTGGTCATTCCGGCCTCCTCAATTTTCGTCCTGGCCGGCTCAGTAGAACTGCTGGCCCGAGCGTCGGGTGTACAGCTGGCGCGCCACCCGCTCACCGGCGGCCATCCAGGCCTTGTACTTCAGCGGGCTCAGGACCTGGTCGTAGCAGCCGACAAAGTCGGTGACAGTCTTGCTGAAGCTGGTCTTGAACAGTCCGAGTCCGTGGAAGGGGTTGGAGGTGTCCTTGAGCTGGTCGCTCGGCGGCGTGCCGCAGAAGTCGTACTCGGTGCAGCCGAGTTCCTTGAGCTGGTTGATGGCGGTCCATTGCACGAGGTGTGAATCACCGTACTGGCTGCGTTTCTGGAGGGAGCCGCCATCCTTGTACGTTGCCTTGCGGCCATAGTTGATGACGAAGGCACCGACCGACGGCTCTCCGTTCTCGTAGACGAAAAGCAGTCTGCCCTGGCCGCGGTTGAAAAAGTTGGTCCAGAACTGGCGGTAGTAGTCGTATTCGCGGACCCGGACCTGGGACTTGGCCTCCACCGTGTTGGTCATCAAGGCGTACATCGCACGGAAGTTCTCTTCCGTGGGTTCGACGTTGCGGACCTCAACGCCTTCGCGGATGGCCCGGCGCACGGCATTCCTGCCGCGGGAATGCAGATTGCGCAGCAGCTGGTTTTCCTGGGGCGAAATGTCCAGCAGCGCCGTGGAGTCGTTGGGCTGCAGGTTGTGGGTCTTGACCAGACCGGCCGCCTCGATGACGCGCTTCGCCCCGTCGGACAACACGATGTCAGGTTCGATCTTGACGGCGAACACGCCCAGCCTGGCCCGCTTGACGAAGTCGGCGTTGGCCGCCGCGATGCCGGGAATGTCCTCGACGTCGGCCACATCCGGCCCCTTGATGAGGTACCAGAGCTTACCGAGGAGGGGGAAGGACTTCTCCAGGACCAGGTTGTAGCTCGTGTAGTCCGCGGTCTCATAGACCAGGTGCAGGGGCTTCCAGCCGAAGTGCTGCTTGACCTCGGCGAACGCCTCGGATTGCAGCAGATTGCCGCCGTTCGGGTTCGCGGTGACGTGGGAGTCCCAGTTGGCGACCTCTTCGGCGGAGGCAAAGCGGGCAGTGAATTCTCGCAAGTGCGCGGTATCCAATCATTGCGGAATGAGCTTCGGCGGCATGCGGACATGCAGCCTCAAGTCTATCCGTCCTGCACCCTGCCCCCGGCCCGGGCAGAGCGGCTACGCTGGAGTCATGCAGGCTGACCATGGACTGTTTGCGCAGGGCTCCGGGGCCGAAACCGCGGGATCCGCAAGGACCGGGCCGGGGTTGCGCGTGACGGGGCTGCTGCTGTTCCTCGGCGCCTCTGCGCTTGTGGCGGCCGTGGGCAGCCTGGCGACGTTCAAGAACGTGGACGGCTGGTATGCGGGCGCCGACAAGGCGCCCTGGTCACCGCCGAACTGGGTCTTCGGGCCGGTCTGGACCGTGCTCTACACGGCCACGGCCGTCGCAGCCTGGCTCATCTGGCGCCGCCGCGCGGAAGGGTCACGGGCTGCCCTCACCGTCTATGCCCTGCAGCTGGCGCTGAACCTGCTGTGGACCCCTGCCTTCTTCGGCCTGTATCCGGCGCTGGGCACCCCTGCGCTGTGGATCGCCTTCGCCATCATCGTGGCGCTCGCGGCGGCCGTTTCAGGAACAGTGATGCTCTTTGGCCCGATCAGCCGGACGGCCGGGCTGCTGATGCTGCCCTACCTGTCCTGGATCGTCTTCGCCGCGTCCCTCAATCTCTGGGCGGCGCTGCACAACTAGCCCCTAGCACTCCACCACATTCACTGCGAGGCCGCCCATCGCGGTTTCCTTGTATTTGGAGCTCATGTCCCTGCCCGTCTCCCGCATGGTCACGATGACCTCGTCGAGGGATACCCGGTGCGAGCCGTCGCCCCACAGCGCCATCTTGGCGGCGTTGATGGCTTTGGCTGCGGCGATCGCGTTGCGTTCGATGCACGGGATCTGGACGAGGCCCCCAATCGGGTCACAGGTCAGGCCGAGGTTATGCTCCATCGCGATTTCCGCAGCGTTTTCGACCTGCTGGGGCGTTCCGCCCATGACTTCCGCCAGGCCGGCGGCGGCCATCGACGATGCCGAGCCCACTTCGCCCTGGCAGCCGACTTCCGCGCCGGAGATCGAGGCCTGCTCCTTGTAGAGCACCCCGATGGCGGCCGCGGTCAGCAGGAATTTAACCACGACGTCGTCGCGGTCCTGCTGGGTTGCCTTGTCCATGCCGGGGGCGAAGTGCAGGGCGTAATAGAGGACAGCGGGGATGATGCCCGCGGCGCCGTTGGTGGGCGCGGTGACCACGCGGCCGCCCGAGGCGTTTTCCTCGTTCACGGCGAGCGCGATGAGGTTGACCCATTCTTGCCAGTACTTCGGGTCCCGGTAGTCGGGGTCCTGGCCGCGGGTTTCCTTCATGAGGCGCTCGTGCCAGTCGGGCGCGCGGCGGCGGACCTTCAGCCCGCCGGGCAGCAGCCCCTCCCGTTTGAGGCTGACCTCGACGCAGCCCTCCATGACCGAGTAGATATGCAGGAGGCCTTCGCGGATCTCTGCTTCGGTGCGGGAGGCGCGCTCGTTGACGAACATGATCTCGCCGATTGACAGGCCCTTGGACTGGCAGCGGCCCAGCAGTTCCGCGGCCGTGCGGAACGGCAGCGGCAGTTCCTTCTTCGACTCCGCCAGTTCCTTCAGAGCCGCGTCCTCTTCCCCCTCGCGGACGATGAAGCCGCCGCCGACGGAGAAGAACGTCGCCTTGTGGAGGACTTCGCCGTCGGCGCCGGAGACGGTAAACGTCATGCCGTTGGTGTGCCGCGGCAGGATGGTCAGGGGGCGCAGGACCATGTCCTGGACTCCGTAGGGCAGGGCCACAGCTCCGGCCAACTGCAGGGTGCCGGTCTCGGCGATCGCGGCGAGCCGTTCTTCGACTTCTTCCGGCAGGATGCGCTCCGGGTGGAAGCCCTCCAAACCGAGGAGGATGGCGGTCATGGTGCCGTGGCCGTGGCCGGTGGCGGCGAGCGAACCGTAGAGGTCCACGCGCAGCGACGCCACCCGGTCCAGGTCTCCGGACGCCTTCAGCTCTTCGGCGAACACTGCGGCGGCCCGCATCGGGCCCACGGTGTGCGAACTGGACGGTCCTATTCCTATGGAAAAAAGGTCAAAGACTCCAACGGCCATGGTCAGTTCCTAACTAGGTCTTACTGTGGCCCGGCAGGGGGTCCTGCCGGAAGGCGGTCATACCGCCGGTGGGCGGCATCACGGCCGGATGCACGACGCCGGGCGGCAACTGGTGGCGGCGGCCCGGCGTCGTGATCTGTACTGGTACTTCTGCAATGCGGGTGTTACTGCTACTTCTGTAATACGTCCTCTAGGCGAGGTTATCAACCGAGGGGTAGAGCGGGTGGGCGGCGGCGAGGGCCTCCACCCGGGCGCGCAGGCCGGACAAGTCCGCGCCGGCGTCGGCGGTCAGGGCCTCGGCGATGATGTCGGCGACCTCGGTGAAGGCTGCTTCGCCGAAGCCGCGGGTGGCCAGCGCCGGGGTGCCGATCCGCAGCCCGGAGGTGACCATCGGCGGGCGCGGGTCGAACGGGACGGCGTTGCGGTTGACGGTGATGTCGATCGCCGCGAGGCGGTCCTCGGCTTCCTGCCCGTTGAGCTCGCAGTTGCGCAGGTCAACGAGGACCAGGTGCACGTCAGTGCCGCCGGAAATGACGTTGATCCCCTTGGCGGTGACATCCGCCTGGACGAGGCGCTCGGCGAGGATCCGTGCACCGGCGAGGACGCGCTCCTGGCGTTCCTTGAACTCGGGGGACGCGG
Source organism: Arthrobacter sp. 10N418 (assembly GCF_056394725.1). Lineage (NCBI taxonomy): Bacteria > Bacillati > Actinomycetota > Actinomycetes > Micrococcales > Micrococcaceae > Arthrobacter > Arthrobacter sp. 10N418. The sequence goes on along the minus strand of NZ_JBFTIK010000027.1, from coordinate 28,433 downwards.
CGATCTTGAACGCCACAGCCTTGCCGGCAATGACGTGCTCCAGCGGGCCGCCCTGCTGTCCGGGGAACACGGCCGAGTTGATCTTCTTGGCGATGGCGGCGTCGTTGGAGAGGATGATGCCGCCGCGCGGACCGGCAAGGGTCTTGTGCGTCGTGGAGGTGGTGACGTGGGCGTGCGGCACCGGCGAGGGGTGCAGCCCCGCGGCGACCAGCCCGGCGAAGTGCGCCATGTCCACCATGAGGTAGGCGCCCACGGAGTCGGCGATGCGGCGGAACTCGGCAAAGTCCAGCTGCCGGGCGTAGGCGGACCAGCCGGCCACGATCAGCTGCGGCTTGTGCTCTTGGGCCAGCCGCTCCACCTCGGCCATGTCGATCCGGTGGTCCTCTTCGCGGACCTGGTAGGGGATGACGTTGTAAAGCCGGCCGGAGAAGTTGATCTTCATACCGTGCGTCAGGTGCCCGCCGTGGGCCAGGTTCAGGCCCATGATGGTGTCGCCCGGGCGGATCAGGGCGTGCATGACGGAGGCGTTGGCCTGTGCGCCGGAGTGCGGCTGCACATTGGCGTATTCGGCGCCGAACAGGGCCTTGACCCGGTCGATGGCGAGCTGTTCGATCACGTCGACGTGCTCGCAGCCGCCGTAGTAGCGCTTGCCCGGGTAGCCCTCCGCGTACTTGTTGGTCAGCACGGAGCCCTGGGCCTGCATGACGGCCTTGGCCGTGTGGTTCTCCGAGGCGATCATTTCCAGGCCGTCCCGCTGGCGGGTGAGCTCGGCGTCGATCTGCTCAGCGATCTCCGGATCCAGGGCGGACAACTCGGCGTCCAGGCTCGGGGAGAGAACCTGCTCCAATGCAGTCTCGGTGCCTGCGGCGCTCACAGCTCGCCGCCGTTCTTGGATGCGTAGTCCTGGGCGGAGAGCAGCGGGCCGTCGGACTCAGCGGCGACCTTGAAGAGCCAGCCGGCACCGTACGGATCGCTGTTGATCAGTGCGGGATCGTCGACGACGGCGGGGTTGATTTCAGTAACCTCGCCCGTGACGGGGGCGTAGAGGTCCGAGACGGACTTGGTCGACTCGACCTCGCCGCAGGTCTCCCCCGCGGTGACGGCCGAGCCAACCTCGGGCAGGTCAACGTAGACGATGTCGCCGAGGGCGTCCGTGGCGACGGCGGAGATGCCGATGGCCACAACGTTCCCGGCCTCCCGCGCAACCCACTCGTGCTCGTCGGAGTACTGCAGTTCAGGGGCAACTTTTGCCATGTGTTTTTCCTTTACGTTGTGAAAAGTCGTGGGCTACATCAATTGTGGCTGGGTTGCCCGGCGGGGTACGCCATCCTCCGCGTGCTCGGTCGCGAAAGCGCCCGCTGAGCGGACGCGACGCTCCCCACCGTCTCCCTAGCCTCGCAAGCTCGGCCAGGGAACCCTGACGGTGTGGGCCCCCCTTAGACGCACGCTTCCGGATGCCGCGCCCCCGCCGCTAATATCCAGTTCAGCTTTCGGGGCCAGCCGTCCTCCGGAGAGAAACCGTGTCCTTTCGATATCTTCTAGAGCCGGGCTACTTCTTGGCTTCAAAGGTGTCATCAAGCTCAACCCCCAATGATCGAGCTTGGCGCGGCACCCGTGGGGACTGGCCGGGCCTCGGCAGGCGGTACATCCCCCAGCACCTTTGGCGTTCGAAAGCGCCTCCAAAGGTGCTTGGAACGGGAGGTGATTTGAACTTGAGAGGGCGGCCGGGCTGGGTTTTCGAAAGCGTGCGTCTAAGCGAGTGACCGCCGTCCGGGTTCCCTGACCGAGCTTGCGAGGTTAGGGGGACGGCGGGAAAACGAGCGAGCACGCGTGAAAACCCAGACGGACGGTCCCGAAGCCAGCCACGGCCCCGGGACAGGCCGCGCCGGGCTACTTTTGGCGCTTGTAGAACGGCAGTACGACCACTTCGAAGGGCTCGGCCTTGCCGCGCAGATCGATGTCCAGCGCCGTGCCGGGCTCGGTGAACTCGACGTCGACGTACGCCATCGCTACCGGATAGCCGAGGCTCGGGCTGGGCTGGCCGGAGGTGACTTCGCCGACGACGTTGCCGTCCTTGAGGACCGGGTAGTGGCCGCGGCCGGCCCGGCGGCCGAGGCCCTTGAGCCCGACGAGCTTGCGGCCCGTGGTGGACCCGGCGCCCGCTTCCTTCTTGGCGGCGAGGGCGGTCTTGCCGACGAAGTCGCCTTCCTTGGTCAGCGCGACGACCGGGCCCAGGCCGGCAGCAAACGGGTCGCCTTCGAGGGAGAGCTCGTTACCGTAAAGCGGCATGCCGGCCTCGAGGCGGAGCGAATCGCGGGAGGCCAGACCGGCGGGGGTCAGCTCGCCGTCGTCGGCGATGGCGACAAGCGCCTGCCAGAGGGCTGCCGCGTCCTGGTTGGCGACGAAGATCTCGAAGCCGTCCTCGCCGGTGTAGCCGGTGCGGGCCAGCAGGAGGTCCTGGCTCGTACCGCCAACGAGGAAGGGAACTTCGACGGCGGCGTAGTACTTGAGGTCCGTGACGAGGCCGTGCTCGGAGGCGGGAACCAGGCGCAGCAGGATTTCCTGCGCCTTGGGTCCCTGCACCGCGATCAGCGAAGTCTCGGCCGAGACGTCGTGGACCGTGACCTCAAAGCCTGCAGCCCGCTCGGCCAGAGCGGCAGCCACGACCTTGGCGTTGCCGGCGTTGGGGACCACGAGGAACTTCTGTTCGCCACGGCGGTAGGTGATGAGGTCGTCGATGATGCCGCCGTCCTCGTTGCAGATCAGCGAGTACTTGGCCTTGCCGACCGCCATGGCGGAGATCTTGCCGACGAGGGCGTAGTCCAGGAATGCTGCGGCGTCCGGGCCCGTGACCCAGACTTCGCCCATGTGGGAGAGGTCGAACAGGCCCGCGGACTTGCGGACGGCGTGGTGTTCGGCGAGTTCGGAGCTGTACTTGAGCGGCATCTGCCAGCCGCCGAAGTCCGTGAAGGAGGCGCCGAGCTTCTTGTGCTCTTCGTAAAGGGCCGTGTAGTTCTCAGTCATCATCAATCCTTAGTTTTCGAATTCGGACAGCGGCGGGCAGGAGCAGATCAGGTTGCGGTCACCCGCGGCACCGTCGATGCGGCCGACCGGCGGGAAGTACTTGTCCTGCCTGAGGGCGTGAACCGGGAAGACGGCCTGCTCACGCGGGTACTCTCGGGTCCAGTCGGTGCTGATGACGGCGGCAGCGGTGTGCGGGGCGTTGCGCAGCGGGCTGTGCTCCACGGTGAAGTCGCCGTGCGCCACCTGGTCGATTTCGGCGCGGATGGACACCATGGCCTGGATGAAGCGGTCGATCTCGCCGAGGTCCTCGGATTCGGTGGGCTCGACCATCAAGGTGCCGGCCACGGGGAACGCGAGCGTCGGGGCATGGAAGCCGTAGTCGATGAGGCGCTTGGCGACGTCCTCGGCGGTCACACCGGTCTTGGCCGTGAGTTCGCGCAGGTCCAGGATGCATTCGTGGGCCACGAGGCCGCCTTCGCCGGTGTAAAGCACCGGGAAGAAGTCGTTCAGCCGGGACGCGATGTAGTTGGCCGCGAGGAGTGCCGACTTGGTTGCCTCGGTCAGGCCCTGCCCGCCCATGAGCTTCACGTATGCCCAGGAGATCGGCAGGACACCGGCGGAGCCGTAGCGGGACGCGGAGATCGGCGTACCGTCGGCGCCGTTGGCCGGATCCGCCGCGTTGCCCGGCATGAACGGTGCCAGGTGGGCCTTGGCCGCAACCGGGCCGACGCCGGGGCCGCCGCCGCCGTGCGGGATGCAGAACGTCTTGTGCAGGTTCAAGTGCGACACATCGCCGCCAAACTGGCCCGGCTGGGCGAGACCGACGAGGGCGTTGAGGTTGGCGCCGTCAATGTAGACCTGGCCGCCTGCAGCGTGGATCGCGTCGCAAACTTCGCGGACGTCGGCGTCGTACACCCCGTGGGTGGACGGGTACGTGATCATGATCGCGGACAGCGCGTCCTTGTGCAGCTCTATCTTGGCCTGCAGGTCGGCGTGGTCAATCGTGCCGTCGGTCGCGGTGGCCACGACGACGACCTTCATGCCGGCGAGCACCGCGGAGGCCGCGTTGGTGCCGTGCGCGGAGGCCGGGATCAGGCAGACGTTGCGCTGCGAGTCGCCGCGGGAGTGGTGGTAGCCGCGGATGGCCAGAAGGCCGGCGAGCTCGCCCTGGGAGCCGGCGTTCGGCTGGATGGAGACCTGGTCGTAGCCGGTGATCTCGGTCAGCTGGGCTTCGAGGTCTTCGATCAGTTCACGCCAGCCGGCAGTCTGGGATTCCGGGGCGAAGGGGTGGATGGAGGCAAATTCCGGCCAGGAGATGGCTTCCATCTCGGCCGTGGCGTTCAGCTTCATGGTGCAGGAGCCGAGCGGGATCATGGTGCGGTCCAGCGCGAGGTCGCGGTCCGAGAGCCGGCGGATGTAGCGCAGCAGCTGGGTCTCGGAGCGGTGCGTGTTGAAGACCGGGTGCTGGAGGTAGTCGGAAGTGCGCTCGACGGCGGCGTCCAGGGCGAAGCCATCTACCGCGTCCACCACGGTGGCACCAAAGGCGGCGACGACGTCGGCGACGATGGCCGCCGTCGTGGCTTCATCGGCGGAGATGCCGACGGTGTCGGCATCGACGGAGCGCAGGTTGATGCCCTTGGCCTCGGCGGCGGCAATGATGTCTGCTGCCTTGCCCGGGACGGAGACCGTCACGGTGTCGAAGAACGACGCGTGCAGTACGTCGAGGCCGGCAGCCTTCAGTGATGCGGCGATGGTCTTGGCGTGGCCGTGGGTGGTCTCGGCGATTGCCTTGAGCCCGTCCGGGCCGTGGTAGACGGCGTAGAAGGACGCCACGATGGCCAGCAGGGCCTGGGCGGTGCAGATGTTGGACGTGGCCTTCTCACGCCGGATGTGCTGCTCGCGGGTCTGCAGCGCCAGGCGGTAGGCGGGGACGCCGGCGTTGTCCTTGGAGACACCGACGAGGCGCCCGGGCATGGACCGCTCCAGGCCCTTCTGGACGGCCATGTAGGCGGCGTGGGGACCGCCGAAGAACAGCGGCACACCGAAGCGCTGCGCGGAACCGACGGCGATGTCGGCACCCTGCTCGCCCGGGGAGGTGATGAGGGTCAGGGAGAGGAGGTCGGCGGCGACTGTCACGAGGGCGCCGCGTTCCTTGGCCTCGGCGATCACGGCCGAGTGGTCGAACGCGCGACCGGAGACGCCCGGCTGCTGCAGGACAACGCCGTTGATGACGCCGTCAGGCAGGCCCTTGGAGAGGTCCGCGACCTCGACCTCGAAGCCGAGGGCCTCGGCGCGGCCCTTGACGATCGCGATGGTCTGCGGCAGGCAGTCGGCGTCGAGGACGGTCTTGCCGTCGTGGGCCGTCTTGTTCTTGTTGGCGCGGCGCATCATCAGGACGGCCTCGGCGACGGCGGTGGCTTCATCCAGCAGGGAGGCATTGGCGATCGGCAGGCCGACGAGATCCTGGACCATGGTCTGGAAGTTCAGCAGCGCCTCGAGCCGGCCCTGCGAGATCTCCGGCTGGTAGGGCGTGTAGGCGGTGTACCAGGCCGGCGCCTCGAGGATGTTCCGGCGGATGACGGCCGGGGTGAGGGTGTCGTAGTAGCCCTGGCCGATCATCTGGACGGCGGTCTTGTTCTTCGCAGCAATCCGGCGCAGCTCGGCGAGGACTTCGACTTCGCTGAGGGCTTCCCCCAGCCCCAGCGGGGAGTCCTGCCGGATGTCCTTCGGAACGGCGGTGTCCACCAGGGCGTCGACGGTGTCGTAGCCGACAGCCTTCAGCATGGCGTCGACGTCGGACTGGCGGCGAGCGCCGATGTGCCGGTCAACGAAGGACGTGGAGGCTGAGGTAACAGTCACAAGGAACTCCATAACTAAGGCGGCGCAGGGTACGCCACATTGATTCGGGTTCCTCCCCGCTCTGTATTGGACCTGAGAGTTTCCGCGCAGCCGTGCTCTCGCATGGCCTCGCTTGCACCGTCGGTGAGCACAGCGTGTCAGGGACAGCCTGCTACTTTCCAGAGTTGCCTTGCCGCGGCGGTACATGGGCCTGAGAGATTCCTGGGGAGGGTTTGCTCCTACGGCGCCTGCTTGTACCTACTTGCAGAACTCTCCCGCCGCAGATCAAAGGCATATTCAATTGCTCGTGACCGCAGTCACAGCTTCCATTGTCCTACGCCGGGCCCGCGTCCGCAAACCGGTTGCGCCGGGAGTCCAAGGGTTACGCCGGCGGCCTGGCCAGACAACCCCGCCCACCAGATCGCCGGAAACGTGCGAGGTCGCCCGAACTTTCCGGCCAGCTCGCACGTTTCCGGCGACTTCGGCAGGCGGCGGCCGGAGTACTGCTCATCCGCGCAGCCGTTCGACGGCGGTGAGCAGGCTCTCGAGGTCCGCTCCGACCTCCGGGAGGGGCCCGCCGGGGCCGCGGGCGAGCATCGCGTTGAAGTACAGCCCGTCCCCCATGTAGAGGACAGCCTTGGCCATGGCCGGTCCGACGTCCCCGGCCAGCAGCTCCAGCCAGCGCGACTGAGCGGCGGCAAAACGGTGCAGGGCCTCTTCATGCGCCACTTCAGCCAGTCGCGTGGCGGCGACAAAGGCCCGGTCCAGGCGCGTGTCCGCCCAGAGGGAAGACTTGATGAAGTACGCCGCGGCGCCTTCCGGAGCAGCCGCCATGGCCGCGACATCCTGGGCGAGGAGCCGGTCCAGCCGCTCAAGCAGCACCGAGATCATCGCCTCCTTGCTCGGAAAGTGGTACAGGAGCCCGCCTTTGGAGACGCCCGCGCGTTTGGCGACGGCGTCCAGGGTCGCGGCACGTTCGCCCTCTTCGATGAGCAGGGACTCAAAGGCGTCGAGGACTGCCTCACGGGCGACGGGTTTTCTGGGCATGGTTCCTATCATGCCCGGGGCTCCGCGCATTTCTTAACTGCACCGTCCAGACGGTACAGTTATTAACCATGAGGCCCACGTCGATTTCCACACTGAGCAGCACAGGGATCCGGACTCCCCCGCGGGCGCCGTGGCGTGACTGGCTGGCCCTGGGCCTGCTGATGTTCCCGGTACTGCTGGTGGCCGTGGACAACACCGCCCTGACTTTTGCGCTGCCGGCCATCGCCCACGGCCTCCATGCCTCAGGCATCGAGCTGCTCTGGATTGTCGACACCTACCCCCTGGTCCTTGCCGGCCTGCTGGTGGCGATGGGCAGCATGGGAGACCGGATCGGCCGTCGCAGGCTCCTCTTCATAGGCAGTGCCGGCTTCGCCGCCGTCTCGGCCGTCACGGCTTTTGCCCCCAGCGCCGGCTGGCTGATCGCCGGACGCGCGGGGCTGGGGTTCTTCGGCGCCATGCTCATGCCGTCCACATTGTCCTTGATCCGCAATATCTTTCCGGAGCCCGGCCGACGGAGGCTGGCGGTGGCCATCTGGGCGTCCGGATTCTCCGGCGGCGCAGCCCTGGGCCCGATTGTCGGCGGCTGGCTCGTGGAGCACTTCTGGTGGGGAGCCGTCCTGCTCGTGGCCGTGCCGATCATCCTGCCGCTGGTGGTGCTGGGGCCCGCCCTGATTCCGGAATCCCGCGATCCCCATCCGGGCCGGGCCGACGTGCCCAGCATCGGGCTGTCCCTGCTGGCCATGGTTCCGACGGTCTACGGCATCAAGGCACTCGCCACCCACGGCCTGTCGCCGGAGTCCTTGGCAAGCATCGGTCTCGGCCTGATTATGGGCTACCTGTTCGTCCGGCGCCAGCGGGCGCTTGGGAGGGGAGGCAAGACGGCGCCGCTTCTCGATGTCAGCCTCTTCGGCAACAGGATCTTCAGCACGGCCATCACCGCCAACGTCCTGGCGCTCTTCTCCTACAACGGCTTCATCCTGTTCCTGGCCCAGCACCTTCAGCTGCTCGAGGCGCAGTCCCCTTCGGCGTCCGGCGTCGCCATGGTTCCGGCGCTGGCTGCCACCGTGGTGTCCGGCCTGCTGGTGGTGCCGCTGGTGCGGAAAGTCCGGCCGGGCTTTGTGGTGGCAGGCGGGCTCCTGTTGAGCGCGGGAGGGTACTTCCTCGTGGCCTTCGGCGACCACAGCAGCGGTCCGGCCATACTCCTCGGCGCCCTCCTGATCTTGTGCCTGGGCGTAGGCTCCGCGGAGACGATTTCGAACGACCTGATCCTGTCGGCAGCCCCCGCGGACAAGTCCGGGGCGGCGGCCGCCATTTCCGAGACCGGCTACGAGGTCGGCTCCCTGCTGGGCACGGCCATTCTGGGCTCCATCCTGACAGCGTCCTACCAGCACAACTTCCGGCTCCCCGCCGAAGCTCCCGGGCTCGCGTCGGACGCAGCCAACAGCCGTGCCGGCGAGACGCTCGCCGGCGCCGTCGAACTCGCGCAGACGCTCCCCCGCCCGGCAGCCGAGGCCGTGACAGCCGCCGCGCGGGCCGCCTTCGACTCGGGCGTGCACGTCACGGCTGCGATCGCACTCGTACTGATGGCGGGAGCATCAGTCCTGGCCGCCGTCGTCCTCCGCAAGGTACCCGTCGCCCGCTAAGCGACACGTCCGAGGTCAAGGGTTAAACAACAGCGTCCGACGCCGGGAGAAACCCGGCTCCGGACGCTGCGGACGGCCTTGAACTGATGAGGTCGTGGCCGCCCCGGCTACTTGCTGTCCGGGGTGGTCACACTGGCCGAAGCCCGCATGGTCTCGGCGTTGACCATCCATGAGTACTGCTCAAACTTCGCGATGAATGCGTGCAGCAGGTCCGCGGTGGTGGGGTCTTCCTCATCCACTTCATCGTGGACCTCCCGCATGGTGCCGACCGCTGCGTCAAGGGCCGCAACAATCCGCTCGATCGCGTCCTTGGTGTTGATCAGGCCGGCCGGGAACTCGGCCAGGGACGTGGACTTGGCGACGGTGGAACTGCGGCCGTCCGGCAGGGCGTGGAGGGCGCGCATCCGCTCGGCCAGGTCATCCGCGAACGCGCGTGCCGCGTCGATGATCTCGTCGAGCTGCAGGTGGAGGTCCCGGAAGTTCGTGCCCACAATGTTCCAGTGCGCCTGCTTGCCCTGAATGTGAAGCTCGATAAGGTCCGCGAGCACTGACTGCAGGTTGGCGGTCAGAGTAGGTGAAGCTTTCATGCATCCTCCTGGGTAGATCCAGTACCGATAGGTCCGATGCTTCAGACGGTACCGCAGGGCACATGGGGGCAGCGATGGTTCCGCCCGGAATTTCTCAGTCAGCTTACTAAGTGGGCTTGCTAACGACTCGCTGCCCTTTTGCGGGGCGGCTCAAACAGCTTCGTTCAGCACAGGGCCCTGCGGGAAAATGGCCCTGGTGATGCCGCCCACGGTCGCCTCGGACAGCTGTGCCAGGTAATCGTTCCGGCGCCGCGGGGTGATCCTGGACTGGGGTTCGAAACCCTGATCGGGATCGTCGGCATAATGGGCGGTCAGTCCGTCGCGCATGAGTCGGATGGCTTCGGAGCGCTGCTGCGACACGGCGGCGTGGGTGGATCCGAGTTCCGCGGCGAGCTCCTTGACCGTCCGGTCGCCGAAGTAGATTTCCTCGACGACGTATCGCATCCGCTCGGGCAGGGACTTGACGGCGGCACGGAGGTACTGGAGCCGCTCGTCGGCGAGCACCGAGTGCTCCGGGGACAGTGTCTCGGCAGCCAGCGTGTCCACGACGGCCTCATCAAGCGGCGTCAGCGTGCGGGAAGCATCGGCCAGCGCCGCCTCCACGACGCTCTGCTGGACGCCCAGGGCCGAGGCCAGTTCATCCACAGTGGGCGTCCTGCCAAGAGCAGCCGCCAGGGTTTCCTGCACGGACATGGTTTCTTTGATCCGGCGCCGCGCGGACCGGGTGGCCCAGTCGCTCGCCCGCATCTCGTCGGCGAAGGCACCAAGGATGCGCCGGCGCGCGAAGGCGCCGAACGGCACCCCGAGATCGGGATCAAAGGAATCGGCCGACGTAATCAGGGCAATAGCGCCCGCCGAAGCCAGGTCATCGCGAGAAAGATGTGACGCCTTTGAGCACAAATCTGAGACGAGATACCCCACCAGCGGAAGGTGCTGCGTGACCATCTCATTGCGTTCCGCGCGATTCAATACTGTGTCCCCCCATGAGACCGGATCCAAAGCGTTCCAAACCAATAAAACGCTTGAGAGCCGCACCCGCATACGGACCCTGACTCTCCCCATCGGAGGCGGTGTTCGAACCTGGGTGCAGCACCCATGGAGGAAACCTATCACCTGATCCACGATCTGCGTGTACCCTCAGGGAAAAGCTTGGCTAAAAATGCCGAACCCGCGCATCCGGGGGAACGGCAGGGGAATGGGATCCATGGGCGCAAGTGACCTCTCGGCAGCGCTCTGGCAAGAGCGGCGGCAACTGGAACTGCTCCTGTTCAGGCTGGAGACGCAGCGGCTGCATGTAGAGGCCGGGAACCTTGAATGGCTCAATTTCACAGCGTCCGAAGTCGAAAGCGTCCTGGACCGGCTGGGCTTCGAAGCCCTGGCCCGGAGCGTGGATTCTGCCGCTGTGGCGGTTGCGTGGGGCCTGCCGGCGCAGGCGACCCTGACCGAGTTGATGTGGGCGGCACCGGCCGGCCCATGGCCCGAGATCCTGCACGAACACCTTGACGCGCTCCGCGGGTTGCTCCGGCGCCTCAGCGAGGCCGTCCACGCCAACGAGGAATCTTTACGGACCCTTCGATTGCCGGCAGCCTCCGGCCCGGGCGCGACGGACACCGCCGGACTGCTTGAGCAGCTGACGACGGCCCAAAACGTTGAGCGGGCACTCGCTGTCACGCGGCGGGCTACGCAGCCCCTGTTAGTCCAGTACCTCGGCGGGGACCAGGACTAATCCCGAATCCCGGATTCAGTCTTCGGCGGCAGGGGCGGCAGGGGCGGCAGGGGCGGCCGGCGGCACCAGGCCGCGCAGTGCGTCCTCGGCATCCGGTCCGGCTTCCGCCGCGGCACGGTTTGCCGCGGCGATGGCCTCAATGACTTCCCGGCGCTGGATCGGAACACCCCTGGGTGCCTCAATGCCTATCCGAACACCGTCGCCTCGGCCTTCCAGAACCGTGATGACGATCCCGTCGCCGATCATGATCTGTTCGCCCGGCTTGCGTGTTAGTACCAGCATCCTCTCAATGTACCCTTCGCTGCGGGGAGCTTCGGACGATTCCCGATGGTTCACTCATGTCGGATTGCCCCGGTCAGATTTTCGCTGTGGCGGCCTGGCCTGCGTCGATCCAGCCGACGGGCAGGCCCAGGCCGTTGACGCTTTCGGGCGTGGACGTTTCCCCTGCGCCGACGACAGCGACTGCACTGATGTTCAGCTGGGCAGACAACACACGGACCCAGCGCGCCGTGTCCTCGTGCTTGCGTCCAACGTCTACCACCACCCACACCTGGTCGGCGCTCAGTGCCGCCACCGACGGCACCCGGGCCAGTGCGTTGCGGGCTTTGCCAAGGCCGAACGCCACCAGGACCGTCCGCTCCGTCACCACGGCATGGGCGCGGGCCGCCGTCGCGCCCTGGCGTCCGTCCACGTGGAGGTGGCCGTAGGCGGAGAGCTCACCTGCCGTGCGGACATCGGCGCCGCCGACTGCCATCGACATGGCCAAGGCGGTATCCATGGCGTCCTCCCCCAGTCCTACGAGCACCACGAGATCCCCGACGCCGGTGAGCGGCACCGGGACGGCTTCACGCGCCGCGCCGGATGCGGGCGCCGCGTCCGCGTCCGGTGCGGGGAACACGTTCCTCTGCTCCGTGCCGGCCGGTCGGTCAGCCCGGACCCCGGGTTCCGGTTGGGCGGGTTGGACGGGTTGGACGGGTTGGGTCGGTGCCGGCGTGGCGGGGGGACGGAGCCCGGCGCCGAGCTGCGCGAGCAGTTCCGCGAAGTCGGGCGACTCGGTGGAGACACCCGGGTTGGACGGCCGGTGAAGGCTCGCCTCGGCAGCGTCCGCCTCCTCCAGCAGGGCGGCGATGGCGGAGCCCTGCAGTTGATGGGAAGGGCCGACGGCGGCGCGGGCGGCGGCCGGTGGAGCATCCGGCGCAGCACGCCCAGAGGCGGCAGCCCCGGCGTCGTGCGACGCGACGGGAGCGGTCCCGCCGGGGATCGCGGCGCCTGCCGCAGCCGGGACGTCTGGTTCGGGGACGACTTCGCCGCTGACCACTTCATGCTTGGGCAGCACTTCGATCATGGCCTCGTAGCGGTCGCCGGCGAAGAGGCCGGCGATGCCCTGGCTGATGACGCGTTCAGCAGACACGATCCGGGCTGCCGGGCCGTACTGCAGCTCTGCCTTGCGGCGGATTTCCTCCAGGGAGCTTCCTTTAAGCCGATAGCGGTTCGGCATGGCGCACTACTCCTACGGTTTCGATCCTGACGTTGGCTGAGGTGACCTCGCGGTAGGAGAGCACGGGGATGGACCCCGGCTGTGCCCCCACGAGGCGGTGGATCGCCGGCCGGAGTGCCGGGGCGCACACCAGTACGGCCTGGTGGTTGGCGGCGGCCGCGGAGTCGGCGGCGGCGCGCACGGAGCGCAGCACGGAGTCCAGCCGGTCCTGCCCCATGACGATCTGGCTGCCACCTTCCGCGGGGCGCATGTCCTCCAGCATGGACTGCTCCAGGAGGGGGTCGATCATGATGACGTTGAGCACGTGCCCGTCCATGAACTTGGCCGTGAGGGCCGGACCGAGGGCCTGGCGGGCGGATTCCACGAGGGATTCCGGGTCCGTGGAGATCTTGGCGCGGAGCGTGAGCGCCTCGTAGATGCGGGCAAGATCGTTGATGGGCACCTGCTCGTCCAGGAGGCCCTGGAGGACGCGCTGCAGCTCGGCCAAGGAAAGGAGGGAGGGGGTCAGTTCGTCGACGGCGGAGGGGCTCAGCTTCCGCACGCCTTCGGTCAGGACCCGGACGTCCTCGCGGGACAGCAGCCGGGCCGCATTGGCCGTGAGGATCGAGGACAAGTGCGTCACGAGGACCGAGACACGGTCGATCACTGTGGCGCCCGTCATTTCGGCGTTGTGGCGCATTTCGGCCGGAATCCATTTTCCGGCCAGCCCGAACACGGGCTCGATCATCGCAACCCCCGGGAGCGAATCCAGGCTGTCCCCCAGCGCCAGCATCTGGCCGGACGGCGCGGTGCCGCGGCCGGCCTCGACTCCGGCGATCCGGATCGAGTACGTGGCGGGCGGCAGGTCCACGCTGTCCCTCGTGCGCACGGGCGGGATGACCAGGCCCAGCTCCATGGCAATTTTGTGCCGCAGTGACCGGACCCGGGCCAGGAGGTCGTCCGAGGCGCCGGAGACCATGTCCACGAGGTCCGGTGCCAGGAGGATCTCCACGGGGTGGACGCGCATGTCCTCCAGCAGCTTCTCGTTCGGATCCATTTCCGGGTGGTTCAGCGCGGTTGCCTCGGCTTCGAGGGTCTTTTCCGCGTCCTGCTGCCTGGCGGCGACCCTGCGGGACGCGAAGAGCAACCCGGCCCCTACGAGGACAAACGGGATGGGCGGCATGCCGGGGATCAGTGCCATGGCAATGGCCGCGACGCCGGCGATCATGAGCGCGTTCGGTGACTGCAGCAACTGGGTGGACGCGGTCCGGCCCATGTCGGACTCCGCGTTGGATCGGGTCACGATCATGCCGGTGGAGACGGCCATGAGCAGCGCCGGGATCTGCGTGACGAGGCCGTCGCCCATAGTCAGGAGGCCGTAGGTGTTGAGGGCGTCGCCGATGCTCAGGCTGCGCTGCACCATTCCGATGGCGATGCCGCCGACAAAGTTGATGACTATGATGATGATGCCCGCGATCGCATCACCCTTGACGAATTTCGAGGCGCCGTCCATGGCCCCGTAGAAGTCGGCCTCGGCGGAAACCTCGGCCCGCCGTTCACGGGCCTGCGAATCGGTCAAGAGCCCGGCGTTCAGGTCGGCGTCAATCGCCATCTGCTTGCCCGGCATGGCATCGAGGGTGAAGCGGGCGCCCACTTCGGCCACCCGCTCGGCGCCCTTCGTGACCACGACGAACTGGATGACCACGAGGATGAGGAACACGACGGCGCCGATGATCATGGAGCCGCCGACGGTGACCTTGCCGAACGCTTCAATGACCTGGCCGGCGTAGCCTGCCCCCAGGACCAGCCGCGTGGAGGCGACGTTGAGTCCCAGCCGGAACAGCGTGGCCACCAGCAGCAGGGACGGGAAAACGGAGAAGTCCAGCGGCTTCTTGACGAACATGCTGGTCAGCAGGACCAGCAGGGCCAGCAGGATGTTGCAGACGATGAGGAAGTCCAGCAGCGGCGCAGGCACCGGAACGACCAGCAGCAGCACGATGCCCACGATGCCGATGGGCACCGACAGTCGGGCGAGCCTGTTGTTCATGGTGCGGTCCTTTCACAGACGCTGGTTCGCAAAGTGTTCAACCCGCGGTTCAGGACGCGGTGCATTCGGGGTTTCGTGCAAATCGTCATACGGCGCTTCCTGCCGGTGTTCCCACAGGGCTTCCTGCGGCTGCGCCTGCCATGCGGTGCAGCCCGGTGGCGGCGCCCCGGGCCTTGAGCGCCATGACGAACGCGAGGACCCCGGCGACGGCGCGGTAGAAGTCCACCGGGATCTCCTGGCCGAGCTCGCAGGCGCTGTGGAGGGCCCGGGCCAGCGGAATGTCCTGGACCATGGGCACGTTCTTCGCCTCGGCCTCTGCCCGGATCCTGGCCGCCACATGCCCCGCCCCCTTGGCCACCACGCGGGGCGCGGACTTTCCGGGTTCGTACTTGAGCGCCACCGCCACGTGCGTGGGGTTGACGAGGACGACGTCGGCGTCGCTGATCGCCGCGATCATTCGGTTCCGGCTTATGGCCATCTGCCGCGCCCGGCGCTGGGACTTGATGTGGGGATCGCCCTCGCTGTTCTTGTTCTCATCCTGGACTTCCTTCTTGGACATCCGCGTCTTTTTGCGGTTGCGCCGCATCACGACGAAGAAGTCCACGGCCGCCAGCACGATTCCCGAGGCCACCGCGAACTGGACCAGGGACGCGACTCCGCCGCCCGCGGCCGCCACGACCCCGGACACCGGCAGACCCCCGGCCGTGAGCAGGACCGGGACGAGGCCCTGCACGACGCCGTACAGCACCAGCCCCACGACGCTTGCCTTGAGCAGCGCCTTGACGCCGCCCCAGACCGCCTGGGTGCCGAAGATGCGTTTTAGGCCGCTCAGCAGCTTGAAGTTCTCAAAGTCGAGCTTGAATTTTTTGAAGTGGATGCCGCCTTGGAGGGCGGCCCCGGCGAGGACAACGATGAACACGACAATCAGCATGGGCCCGATGGTTCCAGCGATGGACGCGAATCCGTCGCCGAGCGCCGTGACGGCTTTGCCCGGGTCCGGGGCGGCCACGATCCCGCGGACGCTGAACAGTTGGTCCGTGGCGGCGTTGGCGGCCCGCTCGACCGTGCTGGGAATCATGATGGCCGCCGCGCCGACTCCAACCCAGGCGGTGAGGTCCTGGGACCGGGAGAGCTGGCCTTTGGAGCGGACCTCCTTCATCCGTTTGTCGGTGGCTTGCTCTGTCTTTTCCTGGGAATCCGACATCAGCCCACCCCCAGCACGGCCTTGGCGGCCTGGCCGGCGAGGCTGGAAACAAGCCTCGGCAGCGCGAGGAACATGAACCCTGCCAGGGACAGCGTCAGAAGGATCTTGAGCGGGAACCCGAGCTGGAACGCGTTCAGGGCGGGCGCCACCCGGGTCAGCAGGCCCAGTCCGACATCGGCGAGGAACAGCACCACCAGGAGGGGGCCGGCAATCTGGACCGCTGCGAGGAACATTCCCGTGACCGCCGCGGTGATGGCCTGCACCGGCTGGGCCAGGTCAAGGCCGCCGGCCAGGGGCAGGGCCGAGAAGCTGCCGGTGAGGCCGGCAATGACGAGCTGGTAGCCGTCCGAGGAGAACAGCAGCGCCAGGGCGGCCATTTGCAGCAGGCGGGTGAACTGTGCACCGTTGACCATCATCTGGGGGTCGAAGGCCTGGGCCATCTGGAAACCGCTGCCGAGGTCGACCAGGCTGCCGGCGGACTGGATGGCCGCGAAAATCACCAGGACCAGGAACCCCAGGACCAGTCCGGTGACAAGTTCAAGGACCACACCGGTGACGAAAGCGGCGGTGTCCCGCGGCGTGTAGCCGCCGGCCACCCGCTGCGTCACGGCAAGGCCCAGCCCCAGTCCGAGCATCGCCTTGACGCGTGCCGGGAAAGCCTGGTGCGCGAAGGGCGGTGCCACGATCAGGAATGCCGTCATCCGGACGGTGGCCAGGAGGAGGACTTCCAGCCAGGTCGGGTCGATCGGAATGCCCACCTCACAGGCCTCCGAGCAAGGACGGAATCTTCGCGAAGAGATCATTGGTGAACGAGACCATCTCCGAGATCATC
Source organism: Arthrobacter sp. 10N418 (assembly GCF_056394725.1). Classification (NCBI taxonomy): domain Bacteria; kingdom Bacillati; phylum Actinomycetota; class Actinomycetes; order Micrococcales; family Micrococcaceae; genus Arthrobacter; species Arthrobacter sp. 10N418. The sequence continues at coordinate 12,008 of NZ_JBFTIK010000027.1, read as the reverse complement.
CAGTGCCCGCAGACGATCAGTGCGACCGCCACCGCGGCGGCCTTCGGAACAAAGGAGAGGGTGGCTTCCTGCAGCTGGGTAATGGACTGCAGCAGGGAGATGGCCAGGCCCACCACGAGGGCGGTCACCAGCACGGGCGCGGCGAGTTTGGCGGCCACGATCATGGCCTGGAGGCAGATGTCCAGGACGGCGTTGGTGTTCATCCGCTGCCTGCATAGCTTTGGATCAGTGCGGTGATGATCAGGCCCCAGCCGTCCACGAGGACAAACAGGAGGATCTTGAACGGAAGCGAGATCATCACCGGCGGCAGCATCATCATGCCCATGGACATGAGCGCCGCCGACACCACGAGGTCGATCACGAGGAACGGGATGAAGATGACGAAGCCGATAATGAACGCGGCGCGGAGCTCGGAAATCATGAACGCCGGGATGAGAGTCTGCAGCGGCACCGCTTCCGGGCTGGCCGGGTTCTCTGCACCTGCGGCCCGGGTCATGAGGGCGATGTCCTCTTCCCGGGTGTGGGCCAGCATGAAGTGCTGCAACGGACCGGAGGCAGCGCTGACGGCCCCGTTGAAGTCCAGGGTCCCGTTGAGGTAGGGCTGGATGCCGATGTTGTTCATCTCATTGATGACCGGCCACATCACGAAGATGGAGAGGAAGAGGGCCAATCCGGCGAGGACCTGGTTCGGCGGGATGGACGGCAGCGAGAGGGCGTTGCGGGTCATCGCAAGGACCACGAAGATCTTGGTGAAGGATGTCATCATCAGCAGCAGCGCCGGCGCCACGGACAGCAGGGTGATCCCGATCAGGGTCAGGACGGCCGTGGAGGGTTTGCCGTCCAGCCCGTTGATCTGGATGTTGACATTGCCGCCGCCAGGGGCTGCCGGTTCCGTCGGTGCGACCGGCGGGGTCGGATCAACCGGCGCGGCGTGCCCGGCCGTGGCGTTCAGCCACAGCAGCAGGACCGCGAACAGCACGGCGGCGAGTCCGAGGACCAGAATCCTGGCGGGGCGGCCAGCTTCGGGGCGGGGAGCCTCGGGGCGGGCAACGGCTGAACGGGTGCGGACGCCGGAGGGCCCGCTGGTGAGAGGGCGGATCAATTGCGGCGTCCGGTCCTGAGAGCGGCGGCGGCCTGCTTCCACGTGGAGCCGGCCAGGATCGAACCGTGCAAAGGCGGGTGGCTGGTTCCCCGGCCCGCAGGACCGCGGGTGTGGGCGTTCCGGTGGATGGAGGCGCGACGGGACACGGGGATGTTCCGCGAGCTGTCCCCGCCGTCGGAGGCCCCGTCGTGGGAGGCCTCGCCCTCGGAAGGAGTGCCGTCGGAGGCCCGACCGTCGGTGGGAGCGCCGCCCTGGAGGCCGGACAGCGGGTTGGCCTCCGAAAGGATCCGGGCGAATTCCCCGAAGCCGCGGCTGGTCCCGGGCACGGGGGCCTCTTCTTCGGGTTCTTCCGGGATGTCACCGGTATGCAGGACGTTCACGGCATGCTCGGTGACGCCGAGAAGGAAGCGCCGGCCGGCGGCGTCGACCACTACCACGGAGGCCTTCTGTCCCAGGCTCTGGCGGCTGATGACGGTCAGCGCGCGGTCAGCCCGGCGCCGTCCGGTGCCTTTGCCGAGCCGGCGTTGCAGGTACCACATGAGGCCAAGCACCGCGCCCAGGGCCACGACTACCCGCAGCCCGAGGATCAGTGAGTCCATTCAGCTGAGCCCCTCGGCCACGTCGAGGATGCGGGTGATCCGTACTGCGTAGTCCTGGTCCAGGACGACCACTTCGCCGTGCGCGATAAGCCGTCCGTTGAGCAGCACATCGGCCGGGGCCCCCGCGGATCGGTCAAGCTCGATGATCTTGCCGGGTTCGAGGGACAGCACGTCGCGGACGGACATCCGGGTGCGTCCGATCTCCACGGTCAGGGCCATTTCGATGTTGTTGATCCGGCCCAGGCGGCCGGCCACGGTGTCTCCGCCGCCGAAGACGTCGCCGGCGCGGTCCTGGCTGTTGCCGTGTTCGCGGAGACGGACAGCGAACCACGCCGCGGGGCTGGTCCCGTCAGAGAGTTCAAAGACGGCCGTGTCGGTGTCCGAGAGCAACCCGGAGACGTCCGTTTCGCGCAGGTCGGACAATACCCCTGCGCCGAAGACCGAGCTGGCGCTTTCCATCGCCGGGCGCAAAACATCGGTCACGGAGACGTGGCCCAGCTGGGATCCGGCTCCGGCGGCTTCGTCGAGGAAGGTGCGGTCGCTCAGCATGAGAGCCAGGTCTGCCGTGACGGAGCCGACAAACGTGGCGGTGACCGCCTGGCGGGCGTAAGCTGCGGCTGCGCGTGCCGGCACAAGCGCGACAACCTTCAGGGCCACCGGGGTAGGCAGCTCCTCGACAAGCCGTTCCGCCGACGATTCGTGCTTGGTCAGGGTGATGCTCATCGGTGGTTCTCCTCGATTGTGACAATGACGGCAGCCGCGCGGGATCCGTTGCGGGCCGGGGCTGCTGTGGCGAGCCGGGTGCCGTCGAGGGTCAGGTCAAACGGCCTGTTCTCCAGGTGCGGCAGGGTGAGGACGTCTCCCACGGCGAGGCCCAGGATCTGGCTGGGGGTGACATACGACGTCGACAGCCGCACCGAAAGTTCCACCGGAACCCGTTCGAGCTGGGCGCTGACGCGGGCTTCGGCGTCGTCGCGGTTGTCGGTCGGGTTGACCTTCTTGAGCCGGCCTAGCAGGATGCCCGCGGGGACCGCCAGGGTGGCGGGGGCGCTGATATCGCCGACGCTCATGATGAAGGCGGCGACGATCATCAGTTCACTGGGCGCTGCGGCCTGGGCGAACTGGGAGTTGTATTGGATGGTGTCCACCCGGACGGCTTCGCTCATGAGCGGCCCCAGGGAGTAGCCCAGGTCCTCGAGCGCCTCGTCCATGAGGCCTTTGACCAGGGCCTGCTCAATTTGCGTGAACTTGCGGTCCGGCATGGGTGAATCGTTCGAGGCGCCAAGCATCCGGTTCACCCAGCCGAGCGCGGCCGGGGCCGGGAACTGCACCACGAGTTTGGAATCGTTGGCCTCGACGGTGCACAGGACCATGGCCGTAACTGCCGGCAGGGACGCCGCGTACTCGTCGTAGCTGAGCATGCTGACGTCTTCGAGCCGCACGACGGACTTCACGCGGACCTTGGCCGTCAGTTGCGTGCCCCACTGGCGGGCAAAGGTCTCAAAGGCGAGTTCCAGGACGCGGCTGTGTTCGCGAGCCAGCGTCGCGGGACGCCGGAAGTCGTAGACGCTGACGGTCCGCTCCCGTACCACTTCCCGCTCATCCAGAACACTCACGGTTGCCACTATCGGCAAGGGATCCGCTGCCGTAAGGAATGCCTGCAGGCAAAACCTGCGGGCAGACCCCGCAGGCAATGCGTGCAAGTAATGAACAGCCTATTTCTCGGTCATCTTCAGGGCTTCGGGGATCAGTGCACGGACGACGTCGGGCTTGTCGGAGACGACGACGATGTCCACCCTGCGGTTGCGTTCCATGAGTTCCGGGGTGGAATCGTCGTTGACCTGCCGGGCGGAGCCGAACGCGACGGCCCCGATGGATCCGGGCGGGATGCCGCCGTGGTCCACCATGTAGCGCAGCACGTTGACGGCCCGCGCGGAGGACAATTCCCAGGTGGAGGGATAGGACGTGATGCCGTTCGCGGCGTGGCCCTCCACCATGATTTCCAGGCCGGCGGGGGCCAGCGTCGGCGAGATGATCTGCAGGACCTGTGAGGCCCGATCTGTGAGGTCCGGCCGGTCGGCTTCGAAGAAGGCCTGGGATCCTATGAGTTTTACCGTCAGTCCGCGCTGGTCGATCTGGAATTCAACGTTTTCGCTGAGTCCCGCAGACGCCAGGCCGGCCTTCATTTTCGCCTCAAGGGCGCGCAGGCGGTCCACTTCCTTGAGCGCCTCGGCCAAGGCATCGGGCGCCGCCGTGGTCTCCGGACCCTTCACGGCAGCAAACGCCTCCAGGTTCTTGTCCACCTGGTCCGGCGGCACCACCGTGCCGGACGCGGTGTCCACCGTCTTGGAGGCAACCGCCCCGAAGCCGGTGGCCAGGGAGTTGCGGAGCTTATCGAACTTGTTCGCATCCACCGAGGACATGGCGAACAGGACGATGAACATGCACATCAGCACGGTGACCATGTCCATGTAGGACGCCATCCACCGTTCGTCGACGTGGTGCTCTGCCGGCTTGGACCGGCCGCGCCGTCGTCTGGGACTCACGCGGCCTTGTCCATTTTGTCGCCCGCGTCGTCAACCGTTTTCCGGCCGCTGTCCGTGGCCTTCAGCTGGTGCTCGGGGACCATTGAGCGCAGCCGTTCGGCAAGCAGCAGGGGTTGGGCGCCGGACTGGACTGCCAGCATTCCCTCCATCAGCAGCGTCATGTGTTCAATGTCCAGCTCGGACAGCCTGGCCAGGCGCGAGCTGAAGGGCAACCAGATGAAGTTTGCCGACAGCAGGCCCCACAAAGTGGCAACGAACGCAGAGGCAATCATGGGACCGAGGTGGTCCGGGGTGGAGAGGTTCTCCAGGACGTGGGTCAAGGACACGACCGTGCCGATGATCCCGATGGTCGGGGCGTAACCGCCGAGGCTGGCGAAGAATTTCGAGGACGCGTGGTCGCTGCGGGACTTGGTGTCGATCTCGTCCTCCAGCTGCATCCGAAGGTCCTCGGCGTCGGTGCCGTCAGCAATGTTCTGCAGGGCCCGGGCCAGGAACGGATCCTGGGCGCCGGCCGCCTCTTCTTCCAAGGAGAGCAAGCCCTCGCTGCGCGCTTTCTCCGCGAACCGCACCATCTGCTCGATGCTTTCCTGGGGTTTCGAGGTCTTGCCGATGAACATTTTCGGCAGGGCCTTGAAGGCCTGCAGCGCATCCTTGAGGGTATTGCCGGCGAACCCGACGGCCAGGGTGGCGCCGAAGACCAGCACCATGGGGGCCGGCAGCAGGAGCGACGTGACGCTGGCCCCTTCCATGGTCACCATGGCGATAACGGAGCCAAAGGCGAGGAGCAGTCCGATGACTGTTGCGGGATCCATGGCTTACTTTCTTGGTTGCACGGGTGCGGTGGGGCCGTCGTCGTCGGGGTCTTCCGTGCGGACCAGGCTCAACGGGTAGCCGGTGACGGCCGGGAAGTCCCGGGCCTTGCTCAGGACGTAGGCGCGGTAGTCGGCGATGAGCTCGACCACTTCGGCCAGGCTTTCGAGCACCACGTAGGCGGCGCCGTCGAGGGTCACCAGATGCGTGTCCGGACTCTCGTGGATCCGTTCAATCAGGTCCGGATTGACCGCGAAGCGCGTTCCGTTGAGGCGTGTGACGACGATCATGGGCCGAATCTGCTCTGTGAGGGGAAGGGTGTTCTCCTCCCTACTGTCGGCAGCCGTGGCGTCTTCGTTAGGGGCCAGCGCTGCCGGGGCCCGTCATGCCCGCAGGGAGTGGACGAAATCGAGCTTCTGGATCACGGCCGGCGGGATCACGAAAGGGTAGAGGTCGTCCATCCCCATGCTGCGGTTGACCTGGTTCAGCGCGATCGAGAGCGGCACCCACGTGTCCACGAGGACCTTGGTGAAGGCCCGCTCCCCCGGCCGGCCGGCTGAAACCAGGCCGAACTCCCGGGCCGTCTCGAGGGTGTCCTGGATATGCAGGTAGTGGGCAAAGGTTTCGGCAAAATCCTCGTAGGGGTGCATCGTGGCGTACCTCGAGATGTACTCCTCTTCCCAGCCCGCCGGGGCACCCTCGGAATAGTGGCGGTCGATTGCCGCGCCGTAGTCCTGGGTGTCATCCCCGAACAACGTCCGGGCCAGGTGGGAGTGCTCGGCGCTGCCGAACACGAGGACGCCCTCGAAGTAATGGCCTACCTCGTGGCGGAAATGGCCCAGCATGGTCCGGTAGGGTTCGTCCAGCTTCGCGCGCATCCGTTCGCGGTACGCGTCCTCGCTTTCAGCCAGATCGATCGTGATGATCCCGTTGGCGTGGCCGATGGTGACGTTTTCGTTCACGCTGGACAGCAAGTCGAATGCCAGGCCCTTTTCGGGGTCTTCCCTGCGTGTGATGATCGGCAGCCGCAACGCGTCAAGCTCGGCGATGAGGTGGCGTTTGGCGCGTTCGGCGACGGCGAATTGGGCCAGGCCCTTGGCGTCGGCGTCGTTGGGGCGGGTCCGCGTGAGTTCACAGCTGAAGCACTGGCTGTCCTTGCCCGCGGTAAGCCAGGTGCAGGCGGAAAGCTCGAGGTTCACGCAGCTGTGCCACTCGACACCCCCGGGCCCGGTGTACGTGCCGCTGATGTCCACGGCGACGACGCGCTGCTCGTCGCGCGAGTAACGCAGCTTCGTTCCGCAATGAAGGCAAACGGAGTTCTCAAAGAACACGGGTGAAGTGCAGTTACCGCAGGATTGTTTTTTCACTTCCCGATCCTACCGGCAGGCCCGGCATTCGTCTTTTTGAAGCCTCGCCCTGAACAAACCCCTCCACAAATAACACCCTGGGTCGGTCCGACTTGACGACAATGACGCCCACGCCCGCCGGGTCCCGGCGGGCGTGGGCGTCATCGGTGTGACAGCTTTTGCAACTAGCGTTTCTGTCGGAAAGTGGGGGGTGTCTCCCGCCGTTTTCGATCTTAGGCGTGTCTCCTTGATCGGAGCGGTCAATGTGCCTAAGTAGGGGCATCCCGAAGCTCAACTGTCTTCTTGATTTTACTTGCGTCGAGGTGTAAGGATCTGGCCCGCTTGACCTTCATCGTTCTGAACGGATCGACGAAACCGAGTGACTCGAGCAATAAGCACGCCCGTCAACGCCTTTTACGACAGCGCAGACATCTAGCTTTCGAAGGCGTTATGGCCTGCTTCCGTGTCCTCCGCAAAGTTCGCAGTGGATCTCGCCAGTCCGGCTACCTCTCCGACGGGCTAGGGTGCAATGGAGTTATTCTGCATCCGGACTGGCCTCGCTTCGGGCTCCTGTCCTGCCCCCAACCCGTCCCTTGCGTTGAGGTTGGGTCATGGCGGAATTGGGAGGTGATGTGAACAGGTCGCGGAGGTCTACCCCCAATACGTCAGCAATATCCCAGAGGCGCTCGTAGGCGATACTCCGGCGCCCCCATTCGAGGCCGATGATCGTGTTTCGGCTCATACCGGCTTCAAGACCGAGGGCTTCTTGGCTGAGCTCTTGGGAGATTCTAATTTCGCGGATTCGGGATCCAACCTGTTGCCGGCGGTCCCGCCATCGGTTGAGCTGAACGTCGGTCGTCTGCGTCGGTCTAATAGGCACACCCAATGCCACTTGAAGGAAACATTTTTGTCTGCTCCACTAGTGATACATAAGCGCGATGAGAGGCGAAACACAAAGAAAGTGCAGGGCGACACCATGGCCATCTCAGTAGTTTTGGATCTGGCAGAAGCAGTTTCGGTGAATGACCTCCGGCAGTTTCTTTCCTTCGTTCCTCACTGGCACGACCCTGACAAGGACATCAGAGCGATGGACATCAGAGGCCTTGCCGTGCGCTTTCTAGAGCTGGAGATTGACCCCTCCCCAGATTCCGGTAGTCGAGGTTCCACGAGAGGCGGCAGCTCCCCGCTGAGACCGGACTAGCCAAAGAGAAGAGCGCAAGCGGAGGAGGACCTTGCCCGCCGAGATCCCCAAAGCTACTGTTGAGGCACCACACCCGAACGAATGATCGCGCGCTCAGGAGCGCTTAGAGAAGGGTGTGGAGTGTTACGTATTGGAAATGCGGGAAGCGAACGCCGGTCCAACCTCGAACGGGACTTCGCGTTAGCGGTCGAGCTCCCCAGCGGCATGCCGACCTTTATGGACGAAGATCGAATCCTGGCCGACGAGTTGAACTCGTACATGCACTCTGTAGAGAGTCGAGGCCTACATGCGCCGGAAGGCCTCAGGCGGCATGCAGGACAGATTCAGAGGTGGGCGGTTTTCCTTGACACAGTGCAGGCTAAACCCATGTGGAGTGCATGCGTCAGGGATCTTCACGCATACCAGCAGCTTTTGTTTGTCGATGGGGACCGGGCTGGCAAGAGAGCCTGGAACGCAGCTTCCGCCACTCTTATGAAGCTTTACCACTGGGCTGAGCTCACCTATTTGTACCGTTCGGACATCGAGTTCAGAGACTTCCTCGCACGCCGGTACTACATACCAGCCCAAAGATGACCCCAGACGCGCGCTTGGCCGCGACGGCCGGAGCGGCATCCCGGGTGTGCAGCGTCCGACTAGATCCTTCCTCTTTTATCCGCTTTGATCTTCTAAACCTTGATGCCCCTTCAGAGTTTCAGCCCGTCATCTCGGGACCGAAACCGACCTTCTGCCAGTTCGAAGCCGCGTCCTCCGGCCGAGTCATTCCCCGACTCTAACCTCGTCCCGGTCCGTGCGGTACGGCTCGGTGGGCTGGCTACAGGGTCTCAAGGTCGCGGGCATGGACCCAAAGGCCCAGGCGGGAGAATTCTTCCGGAGTCCATGACCTGATTCTGGCCAGCCATCGCTCGGACGGTGCCGGCAACGTTGTAACGACCCATTCCTCGGCTAGGGGTTCCGGAGTTGTCCAAGGAGGTCGGGGTATTCGGAGGCGGTCGCATTCGCGCCCGATGACCACAGCAAGCAAGGTGTCCCACCGGATCGACCCGGTGGACTCAGGGGGCATCAAGAAATCTTTGCGGTTCTCCGGCGACGTGTCGCGGAAGTCCCCAACAGCTTTGGTCATAATCCGGTGGGCGAAATCCGGGTCACCTCGGGCCAATTCCCGCGCGATAATCTCAGCCGCACTCCGGGAACTAAGGCGGTGCTCATCCTCCATGGCCATGCCGGCACCGATCACCGCGAGGCGGCCATTTTCTGCGGATCCGGTCCAGCCGCTTTCCTCTTTATGCCTTTTAGTCCCGGGACCTCCCGGCTGCGAGGGGCCCGCCAAGCGAAACTCCCTTGCTCCGGAGAATCCAGGCTTGGGTTCCGGGCAGGATCCGTCCAGCGTCAGTCAGTCAGTAGGCCGCGCACCGCCAAATACGGCTCAGATCCTACCTGCCATAGGGCCGCAACCTCGAGCGACATCAGCGACGGCGGGCAGCTGGCCTGGCCGAAAGGACCGGTCATCACCTCGTCGTCGTCCGATCCAGTCATTTCAACGATCCACTAATCCTGCGTCCTCGTGTATTGGCTTGAAAGTCGCCGGCATCAAGCAGTGCCGAAATTTCCGGCGCCGCTAAGCGCCACATGGATGACAGTCGTCGGTCTAAGTTTCCCCGCGACGCCGCCAAACTCAATCCGGCTGCCGCGAACGTCTCGTTTGGGGCCTCCTGCAGCGCAGCCATGCGCTCCGAGATCCTGGCAGCTGTTGTCACCGCTGTGTGCCTCTGAACCAGAGCCACTTCTACGGCGGTCTACGGCGGTGCCGTCCATCCGGCACTTATGATGGCGCTGGCCAGGTAACGGGTTTGTTCGGCTTCAGATGTGCCGCGCCCATGGTTGGCTACAAAGATCGCGTGGATCAGTTCGCCGAGCAGATAAAAGTCATCGAGTTGCGGATTCTTTCTGGATAGATTTGCATACCAACTGCCCCACCCGTCCGGGTCCCTCTGATCCGTCGCGTCATAGGGCGTTGTGGTTTCGTCTTCGACAGCGCACTGGTGCGGGGGATGGTCCGTTGCTTGACGCTCCGGTGGGACCCAGCCGGCAGTGATGACGGCCTCGGCGATGAAGTTTTCTCTTTCATACCAGGGCATGTCGAACAACGGATCCTCAGGGTAGCAAGTCTCCATTGACGCGTCCCAGAGCAACGCGGCGAGCAGTTGCTCGTTGTCAAGATGCGGGGAAGCGGCCCTCAAAGCCTCGTGCCAATCGGACCAGTCGAGTCGGGAAACGGGAAAGTTCATGTTCAGGGAGTCGGAGTAGAAATTGAAAGGCTTAGCCGCCTTCGGGTTCCAGGTCCTGGGTGGTTCGGGCTCGTGCGCTTCTTTCACCACGTCCCCCGTCCTCGTCCTCGAAGGCCGCCAGAATCCGGGCAGGTTCCTCAAGGTGATCGGCTGGACGGCCCCCATCTGCGAACCACGTAGTCGGGGCCGTCATCCACAGGACGACGTCCGACCCAATCCAGCCATGCTCATCCGCGATTTTCTTCAAGTCGCACTTTCGTCTTCCCGGAACCGCCGGCAGAAGGCTCAAACAAGAACAGGGGATACAAAGTCTGCCCGCGGTACCTGAGCGTGAAATCGTGCACCTCCGGTTCAGTCCCTGGACCGAGGGCCGTCAGGGCTTCACTCTCCGTCAGGCATCCGAACTCACGGCCAATATGCTTGACCACATTGATTGTGGCCTGCACCGTACACGCAAGCTCCGGTGAGACTTCCGCGTCGACGGCCTCCAAGGCACGGAAAAGAGCAGCGAGCGTTTCCGGTGAATCATCACCCACAACTTCATCGTCTTGGGCCTCATCCGCGGGCTCCGTGGATGGCGGCATCCTCCGGTCCTCCCCCAGCTCTTGCGTGGATCGATACGCGACCCTAACCCATCCAGGCGTCGTTGAAAAGGCTTGCACTCCGCGGCTATCGGAGCCCTGCCTGACTCACTTGGCGGCCCCCATAGGTTCTTGCTGCGCCATCACGGCAGGCTGTGAACCCACCTACATCATTGACGTTTCACCGTGCGGCGCGGGCACCTCCCCGACGTCCGCGAAAAAGCAAAGACACAGTTAAGGGAGCCGATCGAGGCCAGCAGGTTCGGGATCTGCACGCTGGGAAGGAAGACGTCCACGGCGGCCCGGTCGGCGAGAGTTCGATCGTTGCTATGGAAGGGCCGGGTAAGGCAGCCGCTGGTTTGCAACCTGCGCGGCGCTTATCCCGGCCCTGACGCCCTAAGTGCTCTCAACTGGATTGAGCTCTGCTGGCGTTGTTGATGCTCCCACATCCGAGGGACCGTTTGGTTAGGCGCCGGTCGAGCCCTCCGTGCCCCATGCTAGAGCAGGCACGTTGCCGCGGCAAGGGGACCCCGGCTCTTCGTCTCAGATACCCCCCGACCGGAGTATCGACGGTGAGGCGAATCCTCCCTGCTCCAGGACGTGCAGCGCCTCAAGAACCGGACCGGGACCGTCAATTGTCAACACCGCAATAGGACGTGCCCCACCAAAGAACGGCTCAGATCCTTCCAACCAAAGAAGAGCCTCCTCGGGCATCATCAGGGACAGCAGCCGCGGCACGACCGTTCGCCCCTCCGGGCCGGCAGAACGGGTAACCACTGCGCCCAACCCGGCTTTTATCCTTTTATATCTTTTATAGTTTTTATAGCTTCGGGGGTCGTGACGGCTGTTTGGCTACTCGCGATGATCGGCATCCACGATGCTTGCAGCGGCTCTACGGCGGTGCGGGCTAACCCAGGGAACTGCTGCCGCCGAATGACAAAGGCCACGCTGGCAAAGCTTCGTCTGCCTCGGCCAATTCCAAAGCCTTGGAAGAAGCCGCAACGATCTTGCGACTGACTGGACCGTGAAGCAGACGTGACGCCGGGCACCCGAAACGGCAACCAGCATCGGCGTGCTCCTCGCCCAGCCCGGCTTCGCCGCCGGTGCGACCGTCCCACTGGCCGCCCTCGCCTTCGTGATCGGATCGATCATCATCGCCACGCTACGAAATACCAGCCGCAACGCGACCCCACAAGCCCCTGGCGCAGGAACCGCCCTGCCTCAAACACGCGTGGCATCTCCGGAAAAGAGCTGTTCTGGCGATCCGCACGGCGGCGCCTCGCTATCGAACGCCCAACGGCGGTAATTAGTTCTGCCCCGACAGCCGCGAAGCTCGTCCAAGCAGCTGTTCCCAACACTAGCTTTACGTAATATTCGCTATCGGCTAAAAAGTGGGACCAGTAGAAGTAGATGAGAAAACTGGTCTCTCTGTGCTTTTAGCCGTTTTTGCAGGTCAGGCTGATGTGGCGATGCCTCGACGTCGATCGGCATGAAAGGGTCGATCCGCGCGCTGCTGCGGCACAACAACGTAATCTCTC
>NZ_JBFTIK010000026.1:0-43134 GCF_056394725.1 Arthrobacter sp. 10N418 | reverse complement strand
AGTGGAGCTTCAAGAAAATGCACGACGGATCCCATGGGGTTGGCTTCCCCACCAAGCAAAACAGTCACAGCATCACGCTATAGGGTCCGCCCAACGAACGGCTTCCGGGAAGCCAACTCGTCCCACATCAACACGTCCCGCTGCCAGTTCTGAGGGGAGCCCGGAAGTGGCCCTCTGACCCCGGCGGCAAGCCCGAGATATCCGCCCCACGGGTACTCTGTTGTCAGGCCGAATCCATTGTCTTTGGCGACCGTCTCGCTGAGAATGAACCATGACGGTCTACCTGAGGTCCCTGGAAACTGCTGTTCCGCCAACTGTCCTGATCCAGTCCGAGGCCCGGGATGTTTTTGCCGCCCAGCCAGGGCTCACCAGGCTTGGCACCCGGCTCGTCGGCACCTGCTTTGATTCGGCGGCCATCGACACGCGGCACACCGCCGTCGAGGAACTGACCAAGGACAGCCAGGCGGAAAATCCCCGGTTCTTCAATCCCACAACGGGACTCCTGCTCAGTCCCAGCACCAAAGTCCGGAACGACATCTTCGCCACCGAAGCGACCAAGCTCTTCATCGGGGCGGCGCAGAAGGCCCTGGCTGCCTGTCCGGGAATCGATTTAGTTGACATAACTCACCTCGTGACCGTCTCCTGCACTGGATTCTTCAATCCCGGCCCGGACTACAAAATCGTCCGCGCCCTCGGCCTGAACCCTGCCGTGCAGCGCTACCACCTGGGGTTCATGGGCTGCTACGCGGCGTTCCCGGCGCTCCGGGCTGCCAAGTCCTTCTGTGAGGCCGATCCGGACGCCGTGGTGCTGGTGGTCTGCGCTGAACTCTGTTCCCTCCACGTCCGCACCTCCAACGATCCCGACACGATCATGGGATCGGCACTGTTTGCCGACGGTGCCGCCGCGGCCATCGTCAGCGCCAGGGACATCCCGGACGAACCCGCGCTGATGCGCCTGGACCACTTCGAGACGGTGCTCACGCCCGTCGGCGAGGAATCCATGGCGTGGAACATCGGCGACGAAGGGTTCGAGATGGTGCTCGGCAATTACGTCCCCCACATCATTGACGACCACATCATCGGCGCACTGGAACCCCTGCTGTCCCGGGAGAGCGCCCTGCTGGGTCTCCCCTACCGGGACATCCGGCACTGGGCCATCCATCCCGGCGGCCGCAGCATTCTGGACAAGGTCCAGTCACGGCTGGACCTCAGCGATGAACAGCTGGTCCCTGCCCGCGAAACGCTCCGCAACTTCGGCAACATGAGCAGCGCCACGGTGCTCTTCGTGATCAAGCACATACTCGACCTCCCGCCAGCGGACGGAGCCGGCGGCGGAGGGCCGGACGGCGGCGAGCGGATCTGCTCGATGGCGTTCGGCCCCGGACTGACGGTGGAAACAGCGCTCTTCACCAAGCTCCGGGACCCGCGGCGCGCTGCGCCCTTACGTCCGGACACCAGGGCAGAATCCAGAGCCGAGACGGCGGCTGGGACAGTCCAGGGTCCACCACCGCTGTCGGCGCCGGCCCTCGCCTGAAAATGCACAGCGTGAAGTTCCTGCGGGACCGCGCCGCAGACGCGGTCGAGGAAATGGACCTGCCCGGATGCGACCCCCGGCGGCTGGACCGCACCTATGCCCAGTTCGCCATGGTCAACCGTCTGGTAGCGGGCTGGCGCGGCATCTACCGGACCCGGCTGCGGCCACGGCTGTCCCAAAGTGTCCCGACAACCCTGCTGGACATCGGCTGCGGTGGCGGGGACGTGCCGGTACTGCTAGCCCGCTGGGCCGCGCGGGACGGGCTGCGCCTGAAGATCACGGCCATCGACCCTGACCCGCGGGCCAGCCGCTTCGCGCGTGAGCGGCATGCGGCCTCAGGAGTCACGTTCCGCCAGGCCGCCGCCGCGCAGCTCGTGGCGGACGGGGAAAGCTACGACCTCGTGGTGTCCAACCACGTCCTCCACCATCTGGGGGCAGAGGAGTTTCCACGGTTCCTCGACGAGTCGGCTGTGCTGGGCCGTGGCTTGGCCATCCACAACGACCTCCGCCGCTCCCCCGCCGCCTACGCGCTGTTCTTTGCGGGCGCCTGGATTTTCACCGGTTCCTACATCCGGCAGGACGGGCTTACCTCCATCCGGAGAAGCTACACCGCGCCGGAGCTGAGGTCCGCCGCTCGCCCGGGATGGACGGTGCTCAGGCACTCCCCCTTTCGCAACGTGCTGATCCTGGACAACGCGACGGTGCGTGCTGCCAGTGGCTGACGTGCTGATTATCGGCGGCGGCCCGGTGGGGTTGTTCATGGCCGCCCTCCTGCTGCAGCACGGCGTCGCGGTCCGGGTTCTGGAACAACGGACAACCCCGGATCCGCACTCCCGCGCCATCGGCATCCATCCCCCGGCGCTTGCGGCGCTTGAACAGGTCGGCGTCGCACGGGCGCTCATTGCCGGCGGCGTCCGGATCCGTCGCGGCATTGCAGTCGCCGGCGGCAGGACGCTCGCCGAGATGTCCTTCGCCGGCGTGTCCGAGAACTACCCGTACGTGCTCGCCCTGCCGCAGGTGCGCACCGAAGCGGTGCTGGAACAGCGCGTTCGTGAGCTGGACCCGGAGGCCCTCCTCCGCGGCGTCCGGCTCCGCAGGCTGCACGACGACGGCGGCCGGGTCACGGTGGAGGCTGCCTCGGCCGGCGGTCCGCACCGGTACGCGGCGCACCTTGTCATCGCGGCCGACGGTGTGCGCTCCGGCGTGCGCGCGCTGAAGGGCATCCCGCTGCGGGCGAAGGACTACCCGGACAGCTATCTGATGGGAGATTTTGCCGACAGCACGGACTTCGGCCCGGACGCCGCGCTGTTCCTGGAAGGCGAAGGCATCGTCGAGTCCTTCCCCCTGCCCGGGAGGCTGCGCCGCTGGGTGGTCCGGCTCGATGTGGCCCAGCCGGATGCGGACGCCCGGTGGTTGGCGCACCGCGTCCTCGAGCGGACCGGGATCGGCGTCGACCCCGGGACCAACAGCATGCTCAGCAGCTTCGGTGTCCGCTCACGCGTGGCCCGCCGGATGGTCGCCGGGCGCACCGTGCTGATCGGGGACGCAGCCCACGAGGTCAGCCCGATCGGGGGCCAGGGCATGAACCTCGGATGGCTCGACGCGGCGGCGCTTGTGCCTGCGCTGCTGGCTGGACTGCAGGGCGAAAACGTGGCCGGGCCGTTGCGGGCCTTTGAACGGACCCGGCTGCGGTCAGCGGCCAAAGCGGTTCGGCAGGCGGAGATCAACATGGCGTTGGGGCGCCCGCTCCCGGCCGGTGTTCTGACGGTGCGGAACCGGGCTATCTCCGCCGCCGCTGGCGTTCCCGCCGTCAATTCGCTGGTGGCCCGCCGCTTCACGATGCATTGACGGCCGCGGGGCCCCGCCGCCGGAAGCCCGGCTCAGGGTGAGGTGTAATAGCAGTCTTAGCTGTCCTGGCTGACGATCCGGCCATCCCGCACCTCGAAGACCGATGCCGTCCGGGCACGGATGAGCTCGCCTGCGTCCCAATACGGCAGATCCATCAGCACGGTCGCGGACCAATCGGCCTCCACCACCACGCGGCTGCCGTCACAGGTTGTCCGCCGGACGTCGAAGCGCTGCCCGGAGACGACCTGGCCCCCGGCGTCCGCCCCGGCCAGGGCCTGTTCGCGGTTGCGCGTCGCCCCTTCCGGGGCCAGCAGATGGGGTGCCTCGACGAGGGTGTAGTTCTCGGCCAGGAACGGGCCGATCCCGGCCGCCCTGCCGCCGGACTCCAGGGCACGCAAGAGGCCGAGAACGCAGTCAAGTGGCGTGCCGTGGGAAGCTCGTGCAGTCATGGAATGACACTAGCCGACGGCCGGGAACCCGGCAGGTGGAGCGAAACGCGCCGGGGAATAGACTGGCCGCATGGACCCGCTCCCCGCGAGCCGCCGCCGTCGTCAAGCGGCCGTGCAATCAGTATTGCGGACATCACTGCATGCCGCGGCCGCCGTCGCACTCCTGGCCGCTGCGGCTTCCTGCAGTGGGAGCACCGCCGGCACGGAAACGAGCACCGCCGCCCCGGCAGTTCCGCCGCCCGTGACTGCGGAAATCAACCAGTACCGCGACAACTACAGCAAGCAGATCATTGAAATCCAGCTCACAAACACCACGGGACGGCCGCTGACGGTCGCCGGTGCGGAGCTGGTGAGCCCGCTGTTCAGTGCCGCGATCGCGTGGCCCGGACAGCCGGGCGGCATCGAGCTCCCGCCGGGGCAGACGAAGAGCATTCCGGCTCCACTGCCCGCCCCGGACTGCAGCCGCTCGCCGGCTCCGGCAGGAGGCGCCGGCGAGCCCGCCACTGTGTCCCTCCGGCTGGCCACGTCCGGCGCCGGAGCAGCTCCCGGCGCTGCCCCGACGGCTGCGGCGCCGGACCCCTACGGCGTCCTGGCCAGGAACAACGCCGAAATGTGCCTTTCGCAGGCTGCCGCGGCGGTGGCCTCGATCCGGGCCGTGCCGGAACTTGAGGTGGCAGCGGACGCGAAGACCGCCGTCGTGCGGCTCCTCGTTACCCCGCACGGTCCCGCCGGCGCCGCCGACGCCCTGACGATCGACCGCATCCAGGAAACCACCCTGCTCGCCGAAGACCCGGCCGCACCGTGGCCCCGGGCCGTCACAGTGCGCGCCGGCGGTGCCGGCCAGGAGCTCCGGCTTGGCATCCGGCCGGCCCGCTGCGATCCCCACGCAGTGGCGGAAGACAAGGTGGGGACGCTACTGCCGCTCAGGGTAAGCGTCGCAGGACGGGAGGGCCTCCTGAAGATCGACGCCGGCGCCACATTACGGGACAGGATCTATGACTTTGTCACGACAGCCTGCGGACGACAGTAGTCTGGTCCCATGTCCTCAGACGCCAAGCCCACCGACTTCAGTGCCGCACGCATCCAGGAGACCGTGCAGCAGATCCTGACCGCCGGCGTGCTGCCCCCGATTGTCCAGGCGGGCCACCCTGTTCTGCGGCATGCTGCCGCGCCGTTCACCGGCCAACTGACCGATGCGGAACTCGGACAGCTCGTGGGCCTCATGCGCAGCGTCATGCACAAGGCTCCCGGCGTTGGCCTGGCCGCCCCGCAGCTCGGGATCCCCCTGCAGATCGCGGTACTGGAGGACCAGTTTGAGGTGGATCCCGACGTTGCTGCCGCCCGCGGGCGTGAACCGCTGCCGTTTTTCGTCATGCTGAACCCGTCGTACGTGCCGCTCGGGTCTGCGGCTGTGGCCTTCTACGAGGGATGCCTTTCCGTGGCCGGGCTGCAGGCAGCGGTCATGCGGCCGCAGACGGTGCGGCTGGGCTTCACTGCCCTGGACGGTTCGAGGCTCGAACGAGAGTTCAGCGGCTGGCAGGCCCGGATTGTCCAGCACGAGACGGATCACGTGCACGGGATCCTCTACCTGGACCGGGCGGAGCTGCGTTCGATCAGCAGTAACGCCGAATACTCCGCCCGCTGGTCCCAGCCGGACATCAGCCATGCCCGGCAGGAACTCGGGTTCCTGCCGGACGCTCCGCCGGCGTAGACCCGGCGGCGCTCCCCGGCGTCACTGGTGTGCCGGTGTCGCAGCCCGCGGGTCTGAATCCAACGCTGCAGCTTCCGCCGCGGGAGCTTCCGCCGCGGAACCCGGCGCCGGGTTCGCGGGCGTCGGGAGGTGGCGGGCCCACCACTTCAGGATTTCGTCGAACCGCTGTTTGCGGTGGTGGGGCGTTCCGGACCGGGAGAGCTCGTGGTTCTCACCGGGGAACACCAGGAAGGCGGCCTCCACCCCCCGCAGCTTGAGCGCCGTGAAGTACCGCTGGCCTTGTTCCACGGGGCAGCGCAGGTCCTCCTCGCTGTGGATGACCAGCGACGGGGTCCGCACGTGGTCCACGCGCGCCATCGGACTCTGGGCCTGCATCTGTTCCGCGGAGCGGCCGGTGTATTCGCCGCCGAAGAACCAGCCGATATCGGATGACCCGGTAAAGCTCACGGGATCCAGGAAACCGCGCTCCACGATCGCCGCGCGGAAACGGTGGTCGTGGCTGATCGTCCACGCGGTCAGGTAGCCGCCGTAGGATCCGCCCATGATGCCGAGGTTGTCGGCGTCGAGCTCCTCGAACTTCGCCACGGCCCCGTCCAGGAAGGCGAGGACGTCGTGCATGTCAACAGTTCCCATCCGCTCCTTGATGGACCGGCCGTGAGCCTGCCCGTAACCGGCCGAGCCCCGCGGGTTGCACATCAACACCGCATAGCCCGCCTCGGCATAGACCTGGGCCTCGTCGAACAGTGCCCCGCTGAACTGGGCGAACGGCCCGCCATGGATGTTCAGCAGCACCGGGTGCGGGCCCTTGCCTGCAGGCTTCACGAGCCAGCCGTGGACCGGGTAGCCGTCTGCGGACGGGAACCACAGCTCCTGCGGTTCGATCACGCCGGCCTCGGTGCGCAGCGGGGCGGAGAAATCCGTCAGGAGCCGGAGCCGGCCGCTGTCGAGCACTGCCACGTCCCCGGCGGTCGAGGCATTGGTGAAACTGAGCACGAGCGATCCGCCACGCGCGGCGGCCCCGGTGACCACCCGGACGCCGTCGACCAGCACGTCGTGGCTGCCGGTGGCGCCGAACTCGTGCAGCTCGACCGTCCCGTGCGCGTTGTTCAGCACCAGGGCCCGGTCTGCGCCCCGCAGTTCGATCCGGCTGCTGGCGCTGAGGTCCACAGTCTCGACGTCGCTCAGGACGGAGGCGGCCCCGCCAGCTGCCGGCATGACCCACAAGGCGGTGTTCCGGGCCACGAAGTCCTGGCCGGAGTCGCCGATGTCCTGGGCGAGGAAGAACAGCCATTGCCCGTCCGGGGACTGGCGTACGGCACTGACCGTCTGCCGGCCGGAGTTGCCCGGCTGTACTGCTTCCGGGTGCCCTCCCCCGACGGGGATCGAGTAGATCCCGCTCTCGAGGTCGCTGTCGCGGCCCTCATGCAGGGCCGCGGTGAAGTAGATGGTACGGCCATCGGCGCTGAAGCTGGCGCCGTCGTGGTCCGTGGCCGACGCGGTGAGCTGTTTGGCCGAAGGCAACAAGGTGTCAGCTTTCCCCTGGGGGCCGGCAGCGGAGGAGGCCCGGGCCTTCAAGGCCCGGCCGGCCGGCGCCACCTTCGGTTCCGCGTCGAGCTCCGGCAGTTCAACGAGGAACAGCTGCAGCGGCTTGTCTGCGGTGTAGCCGACGCCGTTCATGCGGTACTGGTAGTCGGTGATCATCCGGGCGTCCTCGCCGCCGGCGGAGACGCCTTCGACACTGCCGTACCGGCCATCCGCAGGGACCCGGGCGCTGAACAGGATCGTCCGCGAGTCCGGAGACCAGGCAAAGGCGGACACGCCCAGCGGTGCATCCGTAACGGGCTGCGGCTCGCCGCCGGATGCCTCCACCACATGGAGCTGCGGCTTCCCGCCCGGCGCCGCGCGGAGGAACGCCAGCACCAGACCGTCCGGCGAGAACTCCGGGGCTGTGTCACGGAAACCACGGGTCAGGCGCCGCGGCCGCTGCGCCGGATCCAGCGGAACGGTCCATAACTGGCCCACGTACGCGTCGGCGTCAAAGTCGGGTCGGACCACGGATACTACGGCCCGCGAGCCGTCAGGGTGCACGGCGGGGGCGGACACGGAATTGAGCAGCGGCAGATGTTCGGATTTCACGCTTGTGAGCCTAACCCGTGTTGCGCGGACTGTGAAATACCTCACGCCCTCCCGGTGTGCCGTCCGGGCGGTCCCCGCACGCAGCCGCGCCCCTAGGATGGACTGTATGCTCCCCGCCTCCTCGTCCCTGCTCTGCCCGGTGTGCCGGGCCGCCCTGGGGCCGCGCGACGGCAACGCCCGCATCCTGGTGTGCGCGGCCGGCCACAGCTTCGACGCGGCCAGGCAGGGCTACTTCAACTTCCTCGTCGGCAAGGGCACCGTGTTTGAGGCCGACGCGGCCGACATGGTGGCGGCCCGTTTCGATTTCCTCTCCGCCGGCCACTATCAGCCCCTCGCCGACGCCGTCGCGGAACTGGCCGCCCCCGCGCTGTCGGGCGCCGCCCGCGGCCCGGGAGCCACCGTGCTGGACGCGGGTACCGGCACCGGCCACTACCTCAGGACCCTGCTGGACAGGACTCCGGCCGCCGCCATCGGCCTGGACATTTCCAAGTTCGCACTGCGCCGAGCCGCGCGGTTGAACCCGGAGGCCGTGAACCTGGTCACCGACATATGGCAGCCGCTGCCTCTAGCGGACGACGCCGTCGACGTCGTCACTGTTGTCTTTGCGCCGCGCAATGCGGCCGAGTTCGCCCGTGTCCTCCGCAAAGGGGGGCGGCTGGTGGTGGTCACGCCGAGGGCCGGCCATCTCGGCGAGGTCTCCGGGAAGACCGGGATGCTGGGCATCGAACCGGCGAAGAACGAGCGGCTCGCCGCCTCCCTGAGGGGTCATTTTTCCCCGCTCGTCGCACGCGACCTGGATGTGCCGCTGTCCCTGACCCCGCAGGACGTGGCCAACCTGGCCTTGATGGGGCCTGCAGGCCACCACCTGGACCGGGCCGCCCTGGCCGGGCTCGTGGCCGGGATGCCGCCCCGGACCGCAGTGTCCGCCCGCTTCCGGATCAGCGCGTTTGAGCCCCTTGCCTAGCCCTTCTTCCCGGGCGCCCGCGTGGACCCGGACGGCCCGCCCCGCATAACGACTTGGCCGCATTGGCCCGTAGTTCCTGGTGGCCGGCCCCGGCCCTTGCACTCCGGCTTAGGATGGAATCACAGTTACTGGGGAGCTGTGCGCACAACTCCCGTGACGAAGGGGGAAACAGATGTTCGAGTGGCTGGCCGGGAACTGGTGGGCCCTGTGGCTTACGGCATTCCTGGTGTTTGCCGTGGTCGAGATGCTCACCCTGGATCTCTTCTTCATCATGCTAGGCGGCGGCGCCCTCGCCGGGCTGATTGCCGACTTCACCGGCGCGGACCTCTGGCTCCAGATAGTCTCCTTCTGCGTGGTGTCCCTGCTCATGATCGGTTTCGTCCGGCCGGTCGCCCTCAAGCACCTCAACAGGGGCCCGGCAGACCAGCGGAGCAACATCGAGCGCCTGATCGGCGAGTCCGCGCTCGTCATGGAAGCCGTCAGCGCAAGCGGCGGTCTCGTCAAGATCGGCGGCGACGTCTGGAGCGCCCGGTCCGAGACCGGGGTCCTGCAACCGGGACAGCACGCCGTCGTCAGCGCCATCGACGGCGCCACCGCCGTCGTGGCCCCGGAGCCGGAAACAGCCGTGCAGTAGCCGTCGAAGATGGGCACGCCGCTTTGCGGCAACGACTTCCTGCAGCCGGCACCGGCGGCAGGCGACGTGGCGGCGGATCCGCCACAGCGAGAGCTCAACGAAACAACTGGGGAAAAGGTGATGTATGGATATCGCAGTCGCAATTGTGCTGCTGGTTCTGGTCGCGTTCGTAATTATCGTGCTTGTCCGGTCGGTGCGGATCATCCCGCAAGCGCGTGCCGGCGTCGTTGAACGGCTCGGCAAGTACCAGCGGACCCTGAACCCGGGCCTGACAATCCTGATTCCGTTTGTCGACCGGCTGCTGCCGTTGCTTGACCTGCGGGAACAGGTGGTCTCCTTTCCGCCGCAGCCCGTCATCACCGAGGACAACCTGGTGGTCTCCATTGACACTGTGGTGTACTTCCAGGTGACCGATGCGCGGGCCGCGACGTACGAGATCGCCAACTACATCCAGGCTGTTGAGCAGCTCACTACGACCACCCTCCGCAACGTCGTCGGCGGGCTGAACCTCGAGGAAGCCTTGACGTCCCGCGACCAGATTAACGGACAGCTGCGCGGGGTCCTGGACGAAGCCACAGGCCGCTGGGGCATCCGCGTCTCCCGGGTCGAACTCAAGGCAATCGATCCGCCCCACTCCATCCAGGACTCGATGGAAAAGCAGATGCGTGCCGAACGTGACCGCCGCGCCGCCATCCTCACCGCCGAAGGTACCAAGCAGTCGGCCATCCTCACGGCCGAGGGCCAGCGGCAGTCCTCAATCCTGAAGGCCGAAGGCGACGCCAAGGCGGCGATCCTCCGGGCCGACGGTGAAGCCCAGGCCATCCAGAAGGTGTTCGACGCGATCCATAAGGGCAACCCGGACCAGAAACTCCTCGCCTACCAGTACCTGCAGACCCTCCCGAAGATTGCCGAGGGGACGTCCAACAAACTCTGGATCATTCCCAGCGAGATCGGCGAGGCCCTCAAGGGGATCGGCAGTGCCCTCGGCACTAACGGCCCGGCAACGGAGGGGCTGTTCGGCCCGGGCGCAGTGGCGGGCCGGGAGGACGGCGCAGGCGCAGGGACGGCGGGACCGGTCGCAGGTACACACCCGGAGCCGTGAGCCGTGCCCTGCGTGGCCTTTGGCCGAGCCCGGAGGAGCGTGCCTCACCGGTGAGGTACGCTCCAGCCGACGGGTACGGGGCCGCCGGGACGTGACCGGCCGACGACTCACCGTCCACGGAAGCGTGGCCAGGCTTTACCGGGGACGCGCCGTTCCCGTATACTTGAATATTTGTCCGGCAGGTTCAGCTGGCCGGAACAAATAAGCTTCGCAAAGCGTTAATTCAGTGACTGCAAATGCGGCATTTGGGCACAGATGCAACGCGATGCAAACAATAGTCCGGCCAGGCCCCACAGCCCCCGGCTAACGCGGGGCACCACCCCGCGAACCGAATAGAGGGAGAAAAGATGAGCGATCGCAGCCTGCGGGGTATGCGCCTTGGCGCACAGAGCATGGAGACCGAATCCGGCGTCGAACCGGCTCCGCGCCAGCGCGTTGAGTACCGCTGCGAGGACGGCGAGCAGGTGTTCGTGACCTTCTCTTCCGAAGCGGAGATCCCCCCGGTATGGGTTTCGAAGACAGGCAAGGAAGCCTTGCTTGTCGACGGCGAACGCCCCGTCAACAGCAACGAGAAGGCAGTGCGCACGCACTGGGACATGCTGCTGGAGCGCCGCTCGCTTCCCGAGCTGGAGCAGATCCTCGACGACCGCCTCACGATCCTGCGTGAACGCCGCGGCGAACGCCGCTCGGCCTAAGACGCCGGCGCGCCACCAAGCGCACCACTGATAAACAAAGGGCCGGGCCCGCAACGTCGTCCGACGATGCGGGCCCGGCCCTTTGCTGTCCGTTGGCCGCGGGAACGGCTAGGCGGCTTCCTTGCCCGTCAGCTTGTTCCAGCGGGCCAGGAGGCCCCATTTGGTGACGTTGATCATGGCTTCCACCACGATATTGCCGCTCATCTTGGAGGCGCCAAGCTCACGCTCGACAAAGGTGATGGGGCGCTCCACGATCTTCAAGCCGAGCTTGGCGACACGCCAGGCAAGGTCAACCTGGAACCCGTAACCGACCGAGTCAACGGCGTCGAGGTTCAGTTTCTCCAAGGTGTTGCGGCGGAAAGCGCGGAAGCCGCCCGTGACGTCCTTGATCTTGACGCCCAGCATGACGCGGGCATACGTGCTGCCGACCCGGGAGATGGCCTGGCGGTACAGGGGCCAGTTCACGACGCTGCCGCCGGGAACCCAGCGGGAACCCATGGCGAGGTCGGCGCCCTGCTCGACGGCGTCGAGCAGCAATGGGAGCTGCTCGGGCTGGTGCGAACCGTCTGCGTCCATTTCGACGAGGACGTCGTAGCCGGCCGCGAGGCCCCACTTGAAGCCGGCGATGTAGGCTGCGCCGAGCCCGGCCTTGCCCTGGCGGTGGAGGACGTGGACCTGCGCGTCCTCCGCGGCAATGCGATCCGCCAAGTGGCCCGTGCCGTCGGGGCTGTTGTCGTCGACGACCAGCACGTCGGAAGCCGGCACGGCCGTGCGCAGGCGCCCGAGGGTCTTCGGCAACGATTCGAGCTCGTTGTAGGTCGGGATGATGGTGAGGACACGCACAGCGAGGCCTTTCCTTGAAGGGAGCGGTCAAAGCGCCCGGCAGGCAGCAGACTGTACTGACTGTCAGCGGGACGCAACTCTCCATTATAGGGAGTCGCCGGCGATTCGCAGGCCGGGCGTCCCCGCCGGGCAGGTCCACCCGCATCGGGCCAGTTCCGGCAGGCCGCGATGAGCGGCGCCGGAACCGTTTTCTGCTGCGAAGTGGACCCGCCCCTGAGGGGACCCGCGGTCACGGCCAGGCAAGCTCCCGCACGGGCGGCAGCCCGCTGCACGGACCGGGGACGACCGGAGACTGGCGCAAGCCTCCGTCGCCCCTCAATGCTACGGAGGCGCCCGGATCTGTCAACCGATCCGTGACCTGCCCGGATATCCTTCGGCCCAGCTCAAGGGCGGGTGGAAACGTCAATGTTTCGTGCGGGGCGTCCCGGATGACGAGGCAGGGCAGCCCGGTCCTCAGGAGCCGAGGGAACCGCTGGAGAACAGTTGCTGGCCTTCCCGCACCGTCTGGAGGCAGACGGGATCGTTGCCCGTATCCAAGGCCGGCAACAGCGGCGTGCGGGCGCGCGGGTCCGTGCTCCAGGACTGGACCCGGCCGTCAGCGACCTGGACCATCAGTTCCTCGACCTCCCAGACTGCGAAGCTGGCCGGAGCCCCCGGGACCAGCTGGCCGGCCATGGGGTTCCGGTAGCGGGCCGCGCGCCACCCGGCCCGTGTGTGGCCGAGGAACGCCGCGCGGGCCGAGATCTGTTCCGCGGGGTTGGTGTGTTCCAGGCACGCGCGGACGCTGGACCAAGGACGGAGCGGGGTCACCGGGCTGTCGCTGCCGAAGCAGATGGGGACGCCGGCGGCGTAGAAGGATCCGAAAGGGTTCATGCCCAGGCGGCGGGAGCCTAGGCGCCGCTCGTAGAGGGCGCCCTCTGCTCCCCAGAGGGTATCGAAGACGGGCTGGGCGCTGACCGTGACGGAATAGTGGGCCAGCCGGCTGATGGCTCCAGGGTCGGCGATCTCGACATGCTCAAAACGGTGGCCGGCGGCGCGGATCCGCTGCTCCCCCACCTCGGCGGCTGCCAGGTCCAGGGCCTCGAGGGCTGCATCCAGGCCGGCGTCGCCGATAATGTGGAAACCTGCTTGGATGCCCAGCAGCGAGCACGCCGCCAAGTGAGCGGCCGCCTCCGGGACTGAGAGGTACAGGCTACCGCGCTCCCCGGGAGCGTCGCTGTAGTCCGCACGCAGGGCAGCAGTCCGCGAGCCGATCGAGCCGTCGATGTTCAGGTCTCCGGCGAGACCGAGGACGGATACGCCCAGGCCGTCCAGGACGGACCGGGCATGGTCCGCTGAAGTGGCCAGCTCACCCCAGTACGGCAGGATCTCCGGTACTGCCCCACCGCCGTCGCCGTCCGTGTTCCAGGCCGCCGCGAGCTGCAGGTCCAGGACGCTGCCGATGTGGGGGGCCGCCATCTCGGCGAGGCCAACATAGCCGTGGGCGGCGGCCTCAGCCAGCGCCCGCTGCTGGTAGCCGCGCAGCGCTGCGGCGGGAAGCTGCCGGGTGGCGAGCCTGGCGGCAGTGTGGGCGCCGCGTTTGACCTGGCCGCCGGCAGAGTAGCCGTCAAGGCCATCCAGCGCCGCCGACGCCGCGAGGGAAGGCGAGACGAGCGCCGAGTGCACGTCCACGCGGGACAGGTAGACCTTCCTGCCGCCAGCCGCACGTTCGAGTTCTTCCGGCCCCGGCAGTGCCGGATCGGCCCACAGGCTTTCGTCCCATCCGTGGCCCAGCACAGTGCCCTGCTGGGCGGACCCTGCCACGGCCGCCAGCAGTTCAGCGGCCGATCGGACGCCGCCGAGCTGTAGGGATTCCAGGGCAATACCGGTCTCCGTCAGGTGCACGTGGGAGTCGACAAATCCGGGAGCCAGGAGCGCACCCTGGAGGTCGATGACGTCCATGGAGGAGTCGGCAATCGAGCTCGCGGCCTGCTCCGAGCCGACCCAGGCAACGGTGTCCCCGTCGACGAGCATCGCCGTCGCAAAGGGGTCGGCGGCCGTGTAGACGGAACCGTTGCGGTACAGCGTGACCTTGCGGGGTGCCGGGGCGGCCGGTGAGTCGGTCATGGTGCGGAGGCTCCTTGTAACTGTTTGCCGGCACGGCGCCGGCATATTCGAAATAGAGTGCGGTGTTTGCAAGGTGATTCCGGCGGGTGGCCGGTTCAGGGCCGGTGTATATACGGGCGCTAAGCCACCGAGGAATACGCGACGACGCCGCGTTTGACGAGTTTGATCGAGTCGCCGCAGAGCCGCGCAATACGGGGGTCCAGGCTCGGGATCTTGGCGAGCTGGTCCAGGAGGTCGATGACCTGCTTGACCCAGCGGACGAAGTCCCCGGCGGCGAGGTCCGTGCCGCTCAGGACATCCTGTAGGTGCCTTCCGTTGGCCCATTTGAAGATCGGCCACACCAGGCCGAGCTCGGGCTCGCCGGTCAGCGGGAGCTTCGCGGCCTCCTCGATGTCTTCAAGAACAGACCACTCGTGCACAACAGTGTCCACCGCGGATTCCAGCGAGACGCTGGGCATCTTCGGCCGCAGCCCGCGGTCCTCGCGCTTGGCCTGGAACACCAGGATGCTGGCCAAGGCCGCGATTTCCGCGGCGTCGAGGTCATTGAAGGCGCCCATCCGCAGAGCCTGGGAAATCAGCAGGTCCTTTTCTCCGTAGATGCGGCGGAGGCGCTGCCCATCGGGGCTGATGGACGGCACGCCGGCGTCGGACGTTTCCAGGTAGCCGTAGCCCGTCAACACGCCGCAGACCCGGTCGAAGGTCTTGGCAATGGTGTTGGTGCGGCCCTGGATCTGGCGCACCAGGGAGTCCGTTTCCTGGCGGAGCTTCCACCAGCGTTCGGACCAGCGTGCGTGGTCCTCGCGTTCGCTGCAGCCATGGCACGGATGGGCGCGGAGTTCCCGGCGCAGATCGGTGATTCTCCGCTCCAGGTCCGGCAGTGCCGCGGCCCGGCCGAAGTCCTCGTTCCGGTTCGGCGGCGCGGGCGGACGGTTGTCCCGGAGGGCGTTGCGGGCGGAGGACGCCAGGTCCCGGCGGGACTTGGGCACCTTGGCGTTGAAGGACTTCGGGATCCGGATCCGGGTGATGGGCGAAAGGGGGCCCTCGACGTCCTGCGTGCCGATCCTGCGCAATTGGTTATCGAGGGTCATGACCGCGGGCCGGGGCTCACGGGAGTGGTGGTCGGAGCTGAGGACGACGGCGAGTCCGGGGGCGCGGCCGGTGGGGACATCGACGACGTCCCCGGGCAGGAGGCGGCTCAGGGAGTCTTCGGTGAGGGACTTCCGGGCCCGCGAACTGCTTTTCGAGGCGTTGTTCTCCGCGTCGGACAGGGCACGGCGCAGCCGGGAGTACTCGGTGAAATCGCCGAGGTGGCAGGTCATGGCCTTGCTGAAACCGGCCAGCGATTCCTCCCGGCTCCTGACCTGCTTCGCCAGCCCGACGACGGAACGGTCGGCCTGGAACTGGGCAAAGGAGGATTCGAGAATTTCCCGGGCCCTGGGCCGGCCGAACTGGGCCAGCAGGTTGATGGACATGTTGTACGTGGGCCGGAAGCTCGAGTTGAGCGGGTAAGTGCGCCGCGAGGCCAGGCCCGCGACTGCCGCCGGATCCGTGCCCGGCTGCCAGAGCACGACGGCGTGGCCCTCGACGTCGATCCCGCGGCGGCCGGCGCGGCCGGTCAGCTGGGTGTACTCCCCCGCTGTGATGTTGACGTGGGCCTCGCCGTTGAACTTGTCCAGCTTCTCCAGCACGACGCAGCGGGCCGGCATGTTGACACCGAGGGCCAGGGTTTCCGTAGCGAAAACGGCCTTGACGAGCCCGTCGACGAACAGTTTCTCCACGACTTCCTTGAAGGTGGGCAGCATGCCGGCGTGGTGGGCGGCGAGGCCGCGGAGCAGGCCGTCGCGCCAGCTCCAGAACCCGAGGACCTCGAGGTCGTCCGAGGGAATGTCCTGGGCGGCTTCGTCGACCCTCTGGGCGATGATCAGCTGTTCCTTCTCCGTCGTCAGCCACAGTCCTGCCGAGACGCACTGCGCGACGGCGGCGTCGCAGCCGGCGCGCGAAAAGATGAAGGTGATCGCCGGCAGGAGGTCCTGCCGGTCCAGGCTCGCGATCACCTGGGGACGGCTGGACTTCCGGACCGGACTGCGCGGACCGCCCTGCGGTTCGTCACGCTGCTGCCGACGCTGGTTGCGGCCGCCATGGCCGAAGCGGCCCCGGAAGTTCATCTGGCTCTCCGCACGTGCCATGGAGAGGAGCTCCGGGTTCACCTCAAACCCGGGCCGCGTGCTGAGGTCGGCGGAAGCGGTGGCCGCGGACACATCCGTCTCGCCGGCCGGGGCGATCTCATCGAAGGTTGTGTCTCCTGCGAACAGGTCCACGATCTTCCGGCCCACCATGACGTGCTGCCAGAGGGGTACCGGGCGGTGTTCGGAGACGATCACGTCAGTCTGGCCGCGGACCGTGTCGAGCCACGCGCCGAATTCCTCCGCGTTGGAGACGGTCGCGCTCAGCGACGCGACCTGGACCTCGCTGGGCAGGTGGATGATGACCTCTTCCCAGACGGCGCCCCGGAAGCGGTCCGCAAGGTAGTGGACCTCGTCCATCACGACGAAGCCGAGGCCGGCCAGGGTGTCGGAGTCCGCGTAGAGCATGTTGCGGAGGACCTCCGTGGTCATCACCACCACGGGAGCGTCGCCATTGATGCTGGTGTCCCCGGTGAGGAGGCCCACCTGGTCCGCACCGTATTTCGCGGCCAGCTCGGAGTACTTCTGGTTGCTCAGGGCCTTGATAGGAGTCGTGTAGAAGGCCTTAAGGCCGCGCTGGAGGGCCAGGTAGATGGCGAACTCCCCAACGATCGTCTTGCCCGCGCCGGTCGGGGCCGCGACGAGCACTCCCCTGCCGGCCTGGAGGGACAGGCAGGCCTCGCGCTGGAAATCGTCGAGTTCGAATTCGAGCGTGCGGATGAAACCGCCCAGATACGTTTTGGCTTCCGCGGCCCGTTCGACACTGGCTCGGTAGCGTTCGGACGGTGACTCCGGTCCGGGTTCTGAAGACATGCTTCCAGCCTAGTGCGCCGGCGGCTAGAGATTCTCCAGCTCGGAGCTGGGAGTTGCCTTGTCTGCGGTGGCTTCGGTCTCCGCGGCAAGTTTGACGGCGCGCCGTTCCCGCCGGCGGTCGTTGAGTACACAGAGCCCGATGGCCGTGAAAAAAAGCACCAGCATGGGCACGGCCAGATAGAACATGCTTGTGGCGTCCGCGCCCGGCGCGGCCATGGCGGAGAACAGGCAGACAAGGAACACGGTGATGCGCCAGCTCTTCATCAGTTGCTGGCCTTTGACCAGGCCGGCCAGGTTCAGGCCGACCAGGACAACCGGCAGCAGGAAGGCAATGCCGAACGCCAGCAGGAGGCGCAGGACGAAGGACAGATAGATCTGGGCGCTGATGAAGTTGGAGCCGCCGGAGGGGGTGAAGTCGGTCAGCACGCGTACGGCGTTTGGCAGCACGAGCCAGGCCAGAAGCACGCCGCCGACAAACAATGGCACGGCGGCTGCAACGAAGGACAGCGCGATGCGGCGTTCCTTCTTGTGCAGGCCGGGAACAATGAACGCCCAGAGCTGGTAGAGCCAGACCGGGCTGGCAATGATGACGCCCAGGAAGACGGACACCTGGATCATCAGGTCGAAGGAGCTTGCCACGCCGTCAAAATTGAGCGATGCCTGACGGCCTTCATGCTGGTTCAGGTCCCGGATCGGCTTAATCAGCGCCGCAAGCATGGGCTCGTAGACGAAGAAGCCGACCACGGTTCCCACAACGACCGCGATCGCCGCCTTGAAGAGCCGGTTGCGCAGCTCCTTTAGGTGATCGAGGAGCGCCATCCGACCCTCGGGATTGGATCGACGGTTCATGGTTACTGCCATGTGGTCTTAGGCGCGGCTGGACGGCGGAACGTCGGTGCCGTCTCCGGTGCGGCTTTCAGTGCCGGCGGGCCGCGGGTGGTTCACAACCCTGCCCTCGACGGGGTCGGATTCCGTCTTGGCTTCGGGGGTGCCGTCTTTCTTCATTTCGCGGACTTCCGACTTGAATATGCGCATCGACTGGCCAAGGCTGCGGGCCATGCCGGGCAGCTTCGGTGCAGCAAAAAGCACCAGAGCCAGAACGATGATGATGATGAGATGCCAGCCTTCAAGCCTCATGCCGGGAAGTCCTTTCGTTGAAATACATCCTACGTCTATCCTAATTCGATGTCGCGCAGCGCCTGGGGCTGGCCCCGGTCCGTCTTTCGCCGGATGCGCCGCTGCCGCCGCAGGTCCTGCCGGGACCGCTTGGATGCGTCGTAGTCATGCCGCATCCGGGCGGGCGAGGCAAAGACCGCGGCGCCAGGCTCCAGGCCGGAGCCGGGCGGCGTCCCGTTCTCTGCGCCGTCGAAGCCTACGGCGCCAAGATGAACGGCGGCTGAACCGACGTCGTCGGAGTCAGGCCGGGACGGCAGGTGCGAGAACCGTTCCCCTGCCTCGCCGAGTTCCTTGAGCGTTGTCATGAACTGCCGGAACAGCCGCACGCCGAGCACGACGAACAACAACAGTGACAGCGCGATAAGCGCTATCCAGATCACAATCCAGGACCACCAAGGCATGCTGTGTAGTCTAGCTGGCGTCCTTACTAGTCTTAATATTGGGCCAGGGCGGCGGCGAGCCACTCCCGGGAAGCGTCCGCGAGGGAGGCCGGCTGAAGGATACGGACCATGCCGCCGTGCTGGGCGACGAACATGGGCAGCCAGTCCGTGCTGCCGAACCGGATCTCGGCCAGCATTCCCCCGCCGGGGAGGGCGGCGGTCCGTTCGGCATAGTAGTCGTCGGCCAGTCCGGTCCCCCGCGGGGCCAGTTCCACCACGACCACAGTGTCGTCGTCGTTGGGGGTGAAGAGCTTCACCGGGAAGCTGTCCGCCGGCTTCGCGGCCTCGGACACGGGTCGCCCGTTCGGCTCCAGGGCTTCGATCCGGTCCAGCCGGAAGTTGCGCAGGCCCTGGGCGGAGTGGCAGTACGCCTCGAGATACCAGGTGTTGTCCAGCGAATAGAGGCGCAGCGGGTCGACATCGCGTTCTGACACGGCATCTTGTTGTGCGGAAAAGTACCGCAGGTGGAGCTGGGCGCCGGTACGGATGGCCTCGCGGGCTGTTTCCAGGGTGGCGGAGTTCCCAGGGGCCACCTCCGGTCCGGCGAGCGACGCGGCTTTGCGGCCCTCCTCACCCGCTGCGGCCATGAGCTTGAGCGTCACCGACTCCAGGGCGCTGCCCTCGGCGAGCTCCGGCAGCCCGTTGAGGGTCTCCAGTCCGGTCAGCAGGGCGCAGGCCTCCTCGACCGTGAAACGGACAGGCCGGTTCATTTCAAGGTCCTGGATGATGAAGACGTGGTCGTCGTCCCACTGGATGTCCAGGAGGTCATCCGGGTAGCCCTCGGGCAGGCCCGAACAGATCAGGATCCGCAGGTCATCTTCGAGTTCTTTGCGGGTGACGCCGAACTTCGCGGCGACCTCACTGATGTGCAGGCCCTGGTTGTGCACCAGGAACGGCACGAGCTGCAGCATGCGCTTGAGCTGGTCCTCGGAGGTGCGTTTCCGTCCGCGCTTGACCTGACCGGGGTGGGCACGGTCTTCCGGGAAAGCCACGTTCGGGACGGGAGCGGCAGCAAAGTCCGCCGCGGCGGTGAGCCGCCGGCGGACGGCCGAGGCGAGCTCGGGCGGTGAAACCACCGCCGTTCTCGGTCCGTAGGAGGCGAGCTCTTCACCCAGCGTCTCTGCGTCCCGGAAAGGCACATTGAGCCTGTCCCGGCCGGCCAGGGGCGCCCCGGCTGCGGTCCCGGCAGGCGCGGCCCGCTTGCGCAGCCCCAGCAGCCGGCCCTTCTCGACGTCGAGGACGGCGGTGCGCACGGGCAGCTCCCGGAGGCCTGCAAGTTCGGCCCGGACGTTGAACGCGGCCGGCGGGGTGAAGGACTCCTTGCCCAGCACAGTGACCGCCGAGGTGAGGCGGGAGAGCCGAAAGAAGCGCTTCGCTCCGCGTGCCCGGTCCTGACCGACGACGTACCACTGGCCAAACCGGCTGCCCAGGCCCCAGGGCTCGACCAGACGTTCTTCCTCCCTGCCGGTGCTGTCGGCGAAGTAGCGGAAGCTTACGGGATGCTGGGCGTGCATGGCGGCGAGGAGGTCCTCGAAAGCCTGGCCCGCTGGCCGGATGCGCGGCTGGACGCCCGCGGGAAGTTCGGGGTCCACCAGTCCGCCCGCGGCCTGCAGTTTGCGCACCGCGTTGAGGGCGGCCGAACCCAGAGCTGCCCGCTCCCAGAGCTGGGCGGCCAGGATGAGCACCGTGCATTCTTCCGGGGTGAGGCTGACGTCCGGGAGACGGTTGGATTCCTTGCCGATCCGGTACCTTGTGGTCGCGGGGTCATCCGAGGACCAGCCCGTCTCCATGACCGTTTCCACCTCGAAGCCGAAGTGGCGCAGCTCAGTCTTGTCGCGTTCAAACATCCGGCCGAACGCGACATCGCTGCTGGTGGTGTCGTGGTACACCTTCTCGCGCAGTTCGCTGCGGGGCAGGCCGTACTTTGTGTTGAGCAGGGCGATGAGCAGGTTCAGGAGGCGTTCTGTACGTGAGGCGGACACCCCGCAAGGGTACTAAAGTCCCTGCCGGATTAAGACGAAAGCGCGGTAACAGCGGGAAGAACTTTCCCGATTGTTACCGCGCTCGCGCACGCCTGGCCGCCGGAGGGCCCGGCGGCCGGGTGGGGACTAGCGGACGGCGACGAGGTCCACGACGAAGATCAGTGCCTCGTTGGGGCCGATCGCTCCGCCGGCGCCGCGGGATCCGTAGGCGAGTTCGGACGGGATTTCCAGCCGGCGGCGGCCGCCGACCTTCATGCCCAGGAGGCCCTGGTCCCAGCCCTGGATGACCTGGCCGACGCCGACGCGGAAGTCCAGCGGCGCACCGCGGCCCCAGGAGGCATCGAATTCTTCGCCGGTGGACCAGGCGACGCCCACGTAGTGGGTCGAGACGGTGTCGCCGGCCTTGGCCTCGGCGCCGTCGCCCTCGATCAGGTCGGTGATGACCAGTTCGGTGGGAACGTCGCCCTCAGGGAACTCAATTACCGGCTTCTGGCGGTCGAGGTTGCGCTGTCCAAATGACATGGTTGCTCCTTCTTGCGTGGCTTTGGTGTGGCGTGGTTATTCGGCCGTGATGACTTGACGGCGCCTATTTGACGCCGAGGATGTCGACGACGAAGACGAGGTCGCCGGTGGCGTCGCCCTGGCCCTGGTCACCGTAGGCGAGGGCCTTGGGGACCACCAGCAGGACGCGGGAGCCGACGGTCTTGCCCGTCAGGCCCTGCGTCCAGCCCTTGATGACGCCGGTGAGCGGGAAAGTCGCCTTCTGGCCGCGGTCAAAGCTGGAATCGAACACCTTGCCACTGGCCAGGGCGACTCCGACGTAGTTGACGGTCAGGGTGTCGGTCCCCTTGACCTCCTGGCCCTTGCCCTTGATGAGGTCCTGGGCGACGAGTGCTGTCGGGGCGGGGACGCCGGCGACGGAGATCTCGGGGACGCCCTTGTCGTTGTCCTTGACGGTCGGCAGGCCGGCCGGCGGCGTCACGGCGTCGCCCTCGGGCTTGTCCAGGACCGGCGGAGCGTCCTTGGCGGAAAGCACTTTGACGATCAGCAGCTGGGTGGGCTTGGCCTCAGCGCCCTCGGCGGCGGCCTGTCCGGGGACGGCGAGGGCCAAGTGGGAACCGACCTTGGCGCCAACGAAGGCGTTATAGATCACGGCGCTGCTGGTCTTGAGCTGGTCGTTCAATTCGAGCGGCTCGGGATCGTTCGGGTAGGTGTCTTCCATTGTGGTGCCGTCGGTGCCGTTGAACGCCACGATCGAGATCTCTGCGATCTGGTTCGCCTTGACCCTGTCGCCGCTGCCTTCGCTGACGACCTTGATGGTGGGTTCCTTGACATCGAGGGGCTTGGTGAAGTCGACACCCGGAGCTTTCTTGTCGCCATTCTCCGTCAGCTTGAGGGAGTCCAGCTTCGCGGTCTCGCCGGCGGACTGGCTCGTGGGTTCCGGGGCTGCTGCCGGCGGTGTGCCGCCGCAGGCGGTCAGGAGCAGCAGTCCGGGAAGAAGAATTGCTAGTAGTCGGCGCACTTAGAAACTTTCGTCGGGGCAGTGTGGACTCAATGCCGGACAGTTGCCCGTGGCAATGAAAGGGGTGGCCGCCAGGCGGCCCCTCTCCAGAATAACGTGGAAAGCTGGCAATCAGCCCATAGAGTCCAAAAGGGCATCCACGCGCTCGTCCACACTGCGGAACGGATCCTTGCACAAAATCGTCTGGTGGGCGCGGTCGTTGAGCTTCAGATGGACCCAGTCCACGGTGTAATCCCGGCCGAGCTCCTGGGCACGGCGGACGAAGTCGCCGCGGAGTTTGGCGCGCGTCGTCTGCGGCGGAGCCTCCACCGCGTCCTTGATCGCGGTGTCATCCGCCACCCGCCGCGTTGCGCCGCGTGCCTGCAGCAGGTAGAAGAGTCCGCGGCTGCGGGAAATGTCGTGATACGTCAGGTCCAGCTGCGCGATCCGAGGCGCATCCAGGCTCAGCCCGTGCCGTGCACTGTAGTTGTCCATGAGCTTCTTCTTGATGGCCCAGTCAACCTCGGTGTCGATGGTGCTCGTGTCTCCGCTCTCGATCGCGTCGAGGGTGCGTCCCCAGAGATCCA
The DNA here is from genome assembly GCF_056394725.1 of Arthrobacter sp. 10N418. Lineage (NCBI taxonomy): Bacteria > Bacillati > Actinomycetota > Actinomycetes > Micrococcales > Micrococcaceae > Arthrobacter > Arthrobacter sp. 10N418. The sequence continues at coordinate 20,430 of NZ_JBFTIK010000026.1, read as the reverse complement.
GGATCAACGGCACATGCGCGTTGTGGGCACCGTGTTCGGCGACGAAGGCCGTGACCTTGCCGAGGTATTCCCGCTGGATCTCCAGTGCCGTCAGCTGGCGTCCGTTGGCGAGGCGCACGAGGGCCCGGCCGCTGAGGTCGTGCGAGATCTCCCGGATGCTCCGGATGGGGTTCTCCATCCGCATGTCGCGCATGATCACTCCGGCCTCGATCATCCGCAGAATCAGGTCCACGGTGCCGACCTTGAGCAGCGCGGTGGTCTCGGACATGTTGGAGTCGCCGACAATGACGTGGAGGCGCCGGTAGAACTCGGCGTCCGCATGCGGCTCGTCCCGGGTGTTGATGATGGGCCGGGACCGTGTGGTGGCGGACGAAACGCCCTCCCAGATGTGGTCCGCGCGCTGCGAGAAGGCGAACGTGGCTCCGTGCGGGGTCTTCAGGATCTTGCCGGCCCCGGCGATCAGCTGGCGGGTCACGAGGAACGGAATGAGGATCTCTGCGAGCCGGGAGAACTCACCGCGGCGCGGGATCAGGTAGTTCTCGTGACTGCCGTAGGAGTTCCCCGCGGAGTCCGTGTTGTTCTTGAACAGGTACACCGTGCCGTTGAAGCCTTCGGCGGCGAGCCGTTCCTGGGCTTCGTCCACGAGGTCGCACAGGATCAGCTCCCCGGCCCTGTCGTGGGCGATCAGCTGGGCGAGGTCGTCGCATTCGGCCGTGGCGTACTCGGGGTGGGACCCGACGTCGAGGTACAGGCGGGAGCCGTTGGTGAGGAAGACGTTGGAGGACCGTCCCCAGCTGACCACCTTGCGGAAGAGGTAGCGGGCCACTTCCTCCGGGGCCAAGGGCCGGGATTCCGGGCTCGAATAGGAGATTCCGAATTCGGTTTCGATACCGAAAATACGCTTGTCCATCTCAGTTCTCCTCAGCAAGCAATGCCACTATGTCGGCGTCCTCGAGCCGGCGGAAGGCGCGGCGCGTGCCCCGGCTGCTTTCCGAGCCGCGGTCCAGCACCGCAACCTCCACTGCCGACGCCGGCAGGGCGGCGGTTTCCTTGTCCGCCACGAGGCCCGCCAGGGCGAGCCGGATGGCTCCGGCGAAGTCGAGTTCGCCCTGCCAGCCCGCTTCGACGGCCTCGGAGACCTTGTCGGCCTGTCCGCCCATGACGATGAATCCCTGTTCGTCGGCGATGGACCCGTCGAATGTCAGCCGGTACAGGTGGTCCGCCTCCTGGAGGGGGCCCACTTCGGCCACGGCGAGCTCCACTTCAAAGGGCTTCTGCTCGGCCGTGAAGACCGCTCCCAGGCTTTGCGCGTAGACGCTGGCCAGTCCCCTTGCGGTCACGTCCTCGCGGTCATACGAGTAGCCGCGGACGTCCGCGTACCGCACCCCGGCCTGGCGCAGGCTCTCGAACTCGTTGTACTTGCCGACAGCGGCGAACGCGATCTTGTCGTAGATTTCGCCGATCTTGTGGAGCGACGGTGACGGATTTTCCGCCACGAGCGCAATCCCGTCGCGGCAACTGATTACCACCACCGAGCGTCCCCGTGCGATGCCTTTCCGTGCGAAGTCCGCACGGTCCTTCATCAGCTGTTCCGGCGATACATAAAACTGCTGGGTCATCTCAGGCCTCCCGCTGGGCGACGGCCCTGGATGCGATGACGGTCTCCGCCACCGCAGCGAGCTCGCGTTCCGGGACCCGGAACGCTCCCGAGCGGTTCACGATGTACACGACCGGCCAGAGCTGCCGGACAGGGTCCGGGCCGCCCGTGGCCGAGTCGTCGTCGGCGGCGTCGTACAGCGCCTCGACGGCGACGGCGACGGCGTCCTGCTCGGAGAGGTTGGGGCGCCAGAGTTTCTTCAGGGCCCCGCGGGCGAACATCGAGCCCGACCCCACGCTATGGTGTTCCTGCTCCTCGTACCGGCCGCCGGTGACATCGTAGGAGAACAGCCGTCCGAGTCCGGCCGGCCGGTCGAAACCGGCGAACAGCGGGACGACGGCAAGCCCCTGCATGGCCATCGGGAGATTGCTGCGGATCATGGCACCGAGCCGGTTCGCCTTGCCGTCCAGGCTCAGCAGCGTTCCCTCGATCTTCTCGTAGTGCTCCAGTTCAACCTGGAACAGCCGGGTGATGTCGAGGGCGATCCCGGCCGTCCCGGCGATGCCCAACACAGAGTACTGGTCGGCCGGGAACACCTTTTCGATGTGCCGGCTCGCGATCACGTTGCCCATGGTGGCCCGCCGGTCCCCCGCCATCAGCACCCCGCCGGCGTAGGTCATCGCGACGATCGTCGTGCCGTGCGGCACTTGCAGGTGCGGCGCGGGAGGGCCGGCGATCGCTGCGGCAGGCAACTGGTTGAAAGGCAGTAAGTCGGGACGTTCGCGTTGCAGGTGCTCGGTGAATGAGGACGTCGCGTTGGCCGCTACCTGGTTGGTTGTTGTTTCCTGCACTGACGCTCTCCCTCAACGTGGTGGATCAACGACACTTCCGGCCCCTGGCCCCTCCCGCCGTCCTCCGGCGGCCGGCGGCGCCCCTACTGGCCGCCCTTCTGGACGAAAGCGCGGACGAACTCCTCGGCGTTGGATTCCAGCACGCCGTCGATCTCATCGAGGAGATCGTCGACGCCCTGGGTGGCTCCGGACGCCTGCGCTTCGGCGGGGGCCGGCGGCGCGGCGGGGACGTCCTCGTCAACCTCGGTGTCCCGCGACTGCGGCTGCTGCTGCTCCTGGCCTGCCATTGTTTTCTCCTTACTGTCCGTCCCTTTTCTCCTAAGGGACATCCTGTAGCAATAGTGCCACGCCGGGTGCCTCCGCGGGGGTCTTTGTTCCTATGAACCCGGGCTGAGCCCGAGGAGTTCTGCCAGGAACGGCCCGGCCTCACGGTGCCGGGCAAACAGACCCCCGGTGAGGGCCTCGGTTCCCCGCAGCGGCTCGCGCGTGGGGACCCGCTGAAGCCGCCCGCGGCCGGGAACATCGAAGATGACGGAGTCCCAGCTGGCCCCCACCAGATCGGTCCCGAAGCGGCTGACACAGCGCCCGCGGAAGAACGCGCGCGTGTCCGACGGCGGTTCCGTCACCGCACGTGCGATCGCGGCGTCGTCGACGATCCGCTGCATCCGGTCGCGGGCGAGCAGCCGGTAGTAGAGTCCCTTTTCGGGCCGGATGTCGGCCCATTGCAGGTCGATGAGGCCAAGGCGCGCATTGTCCCAGCCGAGGCCGTCCCGCTGCCGGTAGCCCTCCAGAAGGGACAGCTTGGCCAGCCACTCCACCGAGGAAGCGGCCCCCGTCCGGTCGCCGCCCAGTTCGGTCAGCGTGGCAGACCAGCGTTCGAGTACTTCGTGGGTGTGCCCGTCACCGTCCACCGCGTCCGCGACACCGGCGTCCTGGGCGTGCTTCGCGGCGGCCTCGTAGTAAATCCACTGCAGGTCCAGTGCCGTTATCCGGCGTCCGTCGTGCAGCCGCAGCGTGGCCGTGAGGGAGGTGTCGTGGCTGACGGCCTGCAGGGCCGCCACCGGTTCGTGGACCTCAATCCGCGGCGCCAGGCCGGCCTCGATGAGGCTCAAGACCATCGCGGTTGTGCCGAATTTCAGGTAGTTGGACGCCTGGCTGAGGTTGGCGTCGCCGATGATGACGTGGAGCCGGCGGTACTTGTCCGCCGTGGCGTGGGGCTCGTCGCGGGTGTTGATGATGGGGCGCCGGATCGTCGTCTCGAGTCCGACCTCGGTCTCGAAAAAATCGGCGCGCTGGCTGATCTGGTAGCCGGGCCGGGAGCTGTCCTGCCCCATGCCCACGCGGCCGGCACCGCAGATGATCTGCCGGGTGACGAAGAACGGCGTCAGCCCGCGGACGATGTCCCCGAACGGCACCGCGCGGGGCATCAGGTAGTTCTCGTGGGAGCCGTAGGAGACCGACTTGTTGTCAGTGTTGTTCTTGTAGAGATTGATGGGCGGCAGGTCCGGGTCCGCGGCGAGGCGGCGCACTGCCGCCAAAGCCACGAGGTCCCCGGCGGCGTCCCAGGAAACTGCATCGCGCGGATTCGTGACCTCCGGGCTCGAATACTCCGGGTGGGCGTGGTCGACGTACAGCCGTGCCCCGTTGCCGAGGACCATGTTCATGAGGAGGGAGCCGGACTCGTCCTCCCCGTCGGCCTCCAGCTCCTGGCGCCCATAGGCGAGGGCCACCGCCTCAGCGTCAAGGACGGGAGGTAAGTCCGTGAGCTGTCCGGGTGAGGCCGCGCTCCGCTCCAGTGTCCAGCCGCGGGCATCATGCAGCGGCTCCTCGTCGGTGTAATCCCACCGGGTTTCGGCCCCGCCGGCGGCGCGCTGCCGCGTCACCTGCGCGTACGCCTGGATCACCCGGGCAGACATCATGGTGGCGTTGGCTCCGGGTGCGGACGGCGCGTGGATTCCGTACTCGGTCTCCGAGCCCATCACCCTCATCGCCCCGCCCGCAGGCAGGCCGCCGGCGGCGTCGGCCGGCTTGCCGGGGACAACAGCGGTCACAGGTACTGGCCCGTGCTGGGCATCGTCTCGATGGACTTGCCGGGCTCCTGGCCCGCCTTGCCCTGGACGATGGTGCGGATGTAGGTAATGCGCTCGCCCTTTTTGCCTGAGATCCGTGCCCAGTCATCCGGGTTGGTGGTGTTCGGCATGTCCTCGTGCTCACGGAATTCGTCAACTACGGCACGCAGCAGATGGTCGATCCGCAGGCCCTTCTGCCCGATGGTCAGCAGGTCCTTGATGGCGTATTTTTTGGCCCGGTCCACCACGTTCTGCACGACGGCACCGGAATTGAAGTCCTTGAAGTAGAGCATCTCGGTGTCGCCGTTGGCGTACGTCACCTCGAGGTATTCGTTGGACTTTTCGGTGGAGTACATGGCTTCGACGGTCCGCTGGACCATGGCATCCACGGTGGCCTGGACATCGCCGTTGTGTTCGGCGAGATCGGTCACGTGGAACGGAAGATCCCTGGTGATGTACTTGTTGAAGATGTCCGCGGCGGCCTCGGCGTCGGGGCGCTGGATCTTTACCTTGACGTCCAGCCGGCCCGGACGCAGGATGGCCGGGTCGATCATGTCCTCCCGGTTGGAGGCGCCGATTACGATCACGTTGTCCAGCCGCTCCACGCCGTCGATCTCGCTGAGCAGCTGCGGGACAATCGTTGTCTCGACGTCGGAGGAGATGCCGGTGCCACGCGTGCGGAACAGCGAATCCATTTCATCGAAGAACACCACCACAGGGCTGCCCTCGGACGCCTTTTCGCGGGCGCGGGCGAAGATCAGCCTGATGTGCCGTTCCGTTTCGCCGACGTACTTGTCGAGGAGCTCGGGGCCCTTGATGTTCAGGAAATAGCTCTTCATGTCGGTCTTGCCGGCACGCTCGGCGGCCCGCGCGGCGAGGGAGTTCGCCACGGCCTTGGCGATCAGGGTCTTGCCGCAGCCAGGCGGTCCGTAAAGCAGGATGCCCTTGGGCGCCTTCAGCCCGTGCTCGCGGTACAGGTCCGGATGCAGGAACGGGAGTTCGACGGCGTCGCGGATCTGCTCGATCTGCGGTCCAAGACCGCCGATGTCCTGGTAGGTGATATCGGGCACTTCTTCCAGGACCAGGTTCTCCACTTCGGAGCGCGGAATCTTCTCCAGTGCGTAGCCGGTGCGGGAGTCGATCGAGAGGGCGTCGCCGACGCGGAGTTTCTGGGCCAGGAGTGCGCCCGAGAGGCGGATGACGCGTTCCTCGTCGGCCCGCCCGACGACGAGGGCGCGGTCCGGACCGAGCATCTCCTTGAGCGTGACGAGGTCCCCCGCCCGCTCGTAGCCGAGACCGGCCACGACCATCAGGGCTTCGTTGAGGAGGACCTCCTGGCCGACCGCGAGCTGGTTGAGGTTCACCAGCGGACTGACCCCGACACGCATCTTCCGCCCGGCGTTGAAGATGTCCACGGACTCCTCGGTGGCAGCCTGTCCGCTGTTGCCGGCGGACGCCTGGCGCTTGGGGTTAACCTGAAGGATCGTGCCGAAACTGTAGGGCGGCTGGCCTTCCTGGTCGAGGGCGTTCTTGAGCCGCAGGATTTCGGCTTTTGCGGTCTCCAGCATGCCGACCAACTTGGAGTTGTTCTGCGTCGCGGCAGCGAGCTGGCGGTCAATATGCCTGAGCTTGTCCCTAAGGATGTTGACCTGTCGCTCTGCCACGGACAGTTCGTTGGCCGCGTAGCGGTCACCGTCGGTGGCTGAGGGCCAGCCCTCGCCTTGGCCGGCATCCGCCCGCGCGGCTGTGGCCGCTGCGTCGTCCGCCGGTGTGCGGCCCGGGTCAGTGTTCGGAGTGTCCATCGTGCATCAGCCCCTTCCTGCTCTTCTATTAAGACCTTAGCCCCAAGAAGGCGGGTGCCGGTGGAGACATCCGAAATATGCTGGCTAGTTCGTTACCTCCGGGGCGTCCACGACGTTCGTCCCGGCAATGGCGTCGCGCGCGGCGCGGCGGAGCTTCTTGTCCGAGACGGCCCGCTCCCCCACTGCCCCGGGCGTCCAGGCGTTGACGTCCTCTTCGTTGAAGTCCGTCTTGGACGGGCGGCGCTTCATGGAGATGCCCGTGACGCCGTCTGCGAGGCGACGGGTGACGAGCAGGAAGCCGGTGTGGGCCACCATCCGGTGGTCGGGCCGCACGGCCAGGCCCTCAAGGTGCCAGCCGCGGACCATGGATTCCCAGGCGTCGGGCTCGGTGAAGCGGCCGTCGGCGCGGATGGCCTCGGCGGTGCGGGACAACTGCGTCACAGTGGCGACATAATTGATCCAGACGCCGCCCGGGGCCAGGACGGTTGCGACGGCGTCGAGGCACTCCCAGGGGGCGAGCATGTCCAGGACCACGCGGTCCACGGAAGCGGGAGCCTCCGTCCGGACGACTTCCTCCTGGAAATCGCCGAGGGAGATTTTCCACGCCGGGTGCGGTCCGCCGAAGATCGTCTCGACGTTGCCACGGGCGATGTCCGCGAATTCCTCGCGGCGTTCAAAGGAGTGCAGGTAGCCGTTGTCCCCCACCGCACGCAGCAGCGAGATGGACAGTGCGCCGGAGCCGACCCCGGCCTCGACGACGCGTGCGCCCGGGAAGATGTCAGCCATGGTGACGATCTGTCCGGCGTCCTTGGGGTAGACCACCGCTGCGCCGCGGGGCATCGAAAGCACGAAGTCCGAGAGGAGCGGCCGCAGGGTCTGGTACTGCTGGCCGACGTTGTTCACGACGACGGAGCCGTCGGGCTTGCCGATGATCTCGTCGTGGTTCAGGAAGCCGCGGTGCGTGTGGAAGGCACCGCCTACTTCTAGGCTGATCGTGTTCATGCGGCCGCGCTCGTCGGTGAGCTGCACGCGCTCGCCTTCACGAAACGGGCCGCGGCGGCGGGTCGCTCCCACCGGCGCCGTACCGGCGGCCGGCACGGCGGCTGCTCCGGTGGCGGGGCTGGCCGGTGCCGTGGCGGCGGCCTGGCTGGTGTTGGCGGCGGTGTCGCTGCTCATGACGATGTTCCTCACTCCTGTAACGCTCTGTGGCCGCAAATCTTCCGGCGGGCACCGGTCCTTGCGTGTGGGGCCGGAATTCACGACCGGCACGTAACTCTACCGGTTCCGGCCCTGGTTGGGGCCTTCGCCCGGGTTGCCACGGTGGCTGCGGGGCTGTTTTCAGGCGTTGGCCGGCCCGCGACTGCCGTTGCCTGGACCCTTCCCGGTGATGGCGTTGAGAACGGTGGACTGGCGGAGCAGGCCGGTGACCGCCCCGTCCCGGTCCACCACTGCGTACTCCTGGCCTTCCAGCTGGGCCAGGTACTGGACCAGTTCCTGGCCCTGGGACCATTCCGGAACGTAGGCGCCGGCGCCAAGGGCGTAGGACACCGCGGTGACAGGGGTCACCGCGACAGCGGACGCAGGAACGCTCGCGGCAGCCCCAGCGTCCACGATTGCCACTGGGCGGCCGTCCGGGCCGCACAGCACGACCGCCGGGGTCCCGGCCGGAGCCAGGGCAAGGGCGTCTGCGACCGTCGCGGATTCGGGCAGGCCCACGGCGGGCTCGGCGAGGGCCGCTGCGTCCACGAGGTGCAGCCGGCTCCGCAGCCGTGCCTGCTGGATCGAGGCCGTCGCGCCCATCCAGAGGAAACTGCCGACCAGAACCGTGATGAGGATGAAGGAAACGTCCGGGAGCCCCCCGCTGAGCAGGGGCAGCACCACAAACCAGAGGGCAAGGGCGATGACGATGATCCTGCCGCCCCAGCCTGCGGCTATGGTGCCCTTTTCCTGGCTGCCGGTCGCCTTCCACACGGCGGATTCGACGAGCCTTCCGCCGTCCAGGGGAAGGCCCGGCAGTACGTTGAAGATGCCGATCAGCAGGTTGGCCCACACGAAGATGTTGGCCAGGATGTCAGCGACGCCGCTGAGACTTCCGGTGGACACCAACAGCCAGCCGCCGCCTGCGAGCACGAAGTTCGCTGCCGGTCCGGCCATGGCCACCAGTACCGACCGGCCCGGGGATGCGGTGAAACTCTCGAACTGGGTGTGGCCGCCCCAGAGATTGAGGACGATTTTCTGGGTGGGCCAGTGGTACATTTTGGCGGTCAGCGCATGGGCGAGCTCGTGCACCAGCACGGATATCAGGAGCAGCACGGCGTACGCGAACGCCACCAGGTAGGCCGTGAGGCCGAGGCGGGGATTGTTGTGCTGGAGAACGGGCCCGTAGACGATAACGGTGAACGCCGCGATCACGAACCAGGAATACGCGAGGATTACCGGGATCCCCGCGATGCGTCCCAGCGGGATTCCCTCTTTGCGGGTGGACAGGCGCTGGCCGGGCTGCCCCTGGGTCTCGGTGTCAGTCAACGCCGTTGCTCCCCGTGACGGCACTTGCCAGCCCGAATGTCGCGTCCGGGAACTCGTGACGCAGGGCCACCAGCTCTTCAAGGTCGGCCACGGTGCGGCCCGCCAGGGTGTCCCAGGTGGCGCGGCGGGGATCGTCCGGGAGCGGCATGATGTGCGGAATGGCGACCGTCACGACGCCCGAAGTCACCGCTGCGGCGACTCCCGGCTCGGAGTCTTCAAGCGCCACACACTCGTCCAGCGTTAGTCCCGGATCCTGTTGTTGAAGCAGTTCCACGGCCTTGAGGTAGGCCTCGGGATGGGGCTTGCCGTTGGTGACGGTGTCCCCGGTGACGAGAAAGTCGAAGTACGGCTTTGGCAGACTGGCAACAATCTCGCGGGCAAGGGGGGCCTCGGACATGGTCACGAGGGCGCAGCGGACTCCGGCGGAGTGGAGCTCGTCGAGCAGCTCCCGCGCCCCGGGCCGCCACGGTACGGCGATCCGTACCCGGCTGATGACGTGAGCGGTGAGGGTGTCGATGATTTCGCGGCGCTCCAGCTTCACGCCGGCGTCCTGCAGGATCCCCGCGGAAAACATGAGGGACTGGCCCACGAGCTGCATGGCCTTGGCATGTGACCACTCTCCGCCGTGGGCGGCGACGAGGTCGTGTTCAGCCTCGATCCAGTACGGTTCCGTGTCGACGATGGTGCCGTCCATGTCCCAGAGCGCAGCTTTGAGAAGTGGCCGGGAAGCTGAGGATCGCATGCGTCCAGTCTACGGTGAAGCGCCCGCCCGCCGTCCGGACTACGCCACTGGCGAATATCAGGTGGCCGGGCGCCGCCGCCGGCACCCACGAGCGGCACGGTTGCGGCATGCGGGCAGAGATTTGCCGACTTGCGGTGCTTCATTCCCTGCACGGGCCCGCCCCTTGGAAGTAGGGTGATGAGATGAATAGCTTCGAGGGAGACCCCACGGAACCAGGCGCCGTCCCCGAGCCGGAGCGGCTGCTGCAGCCGGTTCCCGAGGGGCGGCGCATTACGGTGATGATGGCCGCGTTTGAGGGCTGGAACGACGCCGGCGAGGCCGCGAGCGACGCCCTGCGCTATCTGAACAAGCTGTGGGGCGGCAAGAAGGTCGCGACGATCGACGCCGATGAGTACTACGACTTCCAGTTCACACGGCCGACGATCCGCCGGACCGCCTCGGGTGACCGGAAGATCAAGTGGCCCTCCACACGTATCTTCAAGGCCAGCGTTCCGGACTCCAACGTGGACGTGATCTTTGTGCAGGGCACGGAGCCGTCCTATAAGTGGCGCGCTTATACGGCCGAGCTCCTCGTGCATGCGGAAGCGCTGCACGTCGACGACGTGATCCTGGTCGGCGCCCTCCTCGCGGACGTGCCGCACAGCCGCCCCATCCCCGTCAGTACGTCAACGGACGACAACGCCCTGCGTGAGCGGATGGACCTGGAGGCGTCGCAGTATGAGGGCCCGGTCGGAATCGTCGGCGTGCTCGGCGAGGTGGCGCTGCTGGCAGGTTTGCCCACGGTGTCGCTCTGGGCGGCCGTACCGCACTACGTGGCCCAGGCGCCCTCCCCGAAGGCACAACTTGCGCTCTTGCACCGGATCGAGGAGCTGCTGCAGGTCCCCCTGGACACCCAGGAGCTCGTGGAGGAATCGGACGCGTGGGAACGCGGTGTCGACGAGCTGGCTACGGAGGACCCGGAAATTGCGGCCTACGTGCGCCAGTTGGAGGAGGCAAAGGACACCGCCGACCTCCCGGAGGCAAGCGGCGAGTCAATTGCGCGCGAATTCGAGCGCTACCTCAAACGGCGGGGCAAGGACAAGCCCTCGTAAACGGGCTTGCGCAGGGCTGGCCCGCCGGCCCGCCTGGAATGCGATCCGGCGGGCCCCGGATTTCGATTTAGAGTTCGACGCCGAGCAGGGCGTTGACGGCGTCGCCCACCAGGGCCGCGTCCGTGGACGAGCCGGAAACCGTGCCGGTGTGCTCCAGCGCTGCTTTCGCCCAGGCGTCGACGGCGGCCAGCGCCGCGGGGGCGTTCAAATCATCGGACATTTCGGCCCGCAGCCGGGCGATGAGCCCGCCGGCGGAACCCGCGGGGGCCGCAGCCAGGGCGGAGCGCCACGTCTGGAGCCTTTCCTTGGCTTCGTGGAACCCGGCATCGGTCCAGGACCAGTCCGAACGGTAGTGATGCGCCAGGATGGCCAGCCGGATGGCGGCCGGATCTTCGCCTGCGGCCCGGAGCCGCGAAACGAGCACCAGGTTGCCCTTGGACTTGCTCATCTTTTCGCCGTCGAGGCCCACCATCCCGGCGTGTGCAAAGTGGCGGGCAAGCGGGACGCCGGCCAGCGAATAAGCGTGTCCGGCGCCCATCTCGTGGTGCGGGAAGATGAGGTCGGATCCGCCGCCCTGGACGGTGAACGGTGCCGGCAAATATTTCTGCGCGATGACGGTGCATTCGATGTGCCAGCCGGGCCGCCCCTCCCCCAGTTCGCCGCCGGGCCAAGAGGGCTCGCCCTCGCGGGCGACACGCCACAGCAGCGGGTCAAGCGCCTGGCGCTTCCCGGCGCGTCCCGGGTCGCCGCCGCGTTCGGCGAAAAGTTCCAGCATTTCGGCGTCGGACAGGCCCGAAACGGAGCCGAGCGTCCATGCGTCGGCAGCGGCGCCTGCGAAGCCGACAGCGTTCGCGGAGTGCTTGCCGGCGGCTTCGACATCGTAGTAGACATCGCCGTCGGGTTCGCCGGCGGCACCGGCGACCCTGTAAGCCAGGCCCTGGTGGAGGAGGCGCTCGATCGCGGGCACGATCATCGGCACGGCTTCAACGGCACCGACGTAGTGGTCCGGGGCCAGGACGTTGAGGGCTTCCATGTCCGTCTGGAACAGCTCGATCTGGCTTGCCGCGAGGTCCCGCCAGTCCACGCCGGTCGCCGTCGCGCGTTCGAGCAGGGGGTCGTCGACGTCGGTCACGTTCTGGACATAGGCAACCTGCTGCTTGCCGTCCCGCCAGGCACGGTTGAGCAGGTCGAAGGCGACGTAGCTGGCCGCGTGCCCCATGTGCGTGGCGTCGTAGGGGGTGATGCCGCAGACGTACATGGACTGCTCACCCGCTGCCTCCAGGGTGACGACGCGGCCTTTGACGGTGTCAAAGAGGCGCACGGCAGGCATGCTGCCCGGGAGTTGGGGAACAGGGCGGGATATCCAGGACTTCACAGCCCAAGCCTAGTGCTAGGCACTGATGACATTGAAACCGAGCAGCAGGTACAGCGCCAGGCCTGCGAAGATCCGGTACCAGACGAAGAGGCGGTAGCTGCGGGTTGAGACGTACTTCAGGAACCAGCCGATGATGACGTAGCCCACAGCGAAGGCGATAACTGTGGCCAGAGCGGTTTCCGGCAGCCCGTACGGTCCGGTGATCCCTTCCTTGGTGAGGACTTTGTAGAGCTCGTAGAGGCCGCTGCCGAAGACGGCCGGGATCGCGAGCAGGAAGGAATAGCGTGCCGCGGCTTCCCGGGTGTAGCCCATGAGCAGACCGGCCGTGATGGTGCCGCCGGAGCGGGATACGCCCGGGATGAGGGCCATGGCCTGGGCCAGCCCGTACAGGATTCCGTGTTTGTAGGTGAGCTTGGAGAGGTAGCGCTCCTGGCGCCCCACGGCGTCGGCGACCGCCAGGATCATGCCGAACACAATGAGCGTGGTGGCCACGATCCACAGGCTGCGGAGCACCGATTCGATCTGGTTCTGGAACAGCAGGCCGAGGATGATGATCGGCAGGCTGCCCAGGATGACCAGCCAACCCATGCGGGCGTCCGGATTCTGCCGGGACACCTTGCCGGTAAGGGAGCCGAACCATGCCCTGACGATCCGGACGATGTCATGCCAGAAGTAGACGATGACCGCCGTCTCGGTTCCCAGTTGGGTGATGGCGGTAAATGCCGCTCCCGGATCTGAGCCGTTGGGAAAGAACGAGCCAACAATCCGCAGATGGGCGCTTGAGGAAATCGGGAGGAATTCGGTCAGTCCCTGCACAAGGCCCAGCAGGGCCGCTTCAAACCAGTTCACGTTTATAGACCCTACGTTATGAACGCCTCCGAATCCCCGTAAGCTTGCTGACATGCAGCAGCGTTATGTCGGCAACAGTGGTTTGCGCGTGTCCGCCCTCTCCCTTGGCACCATGTCCTGGGCCCGTGAGACCGATGAGCAGGATGCCTCCGGGCTGCTGCGGACCTTTGTCGACGGCGGCGGTTCCCTGATCGACACGGCAGCGTCCTACGCCGACGGCCAGGCGGAAGCCATGCTTGGCGGGATGCTCGGCGATGTCGTCGCGCGCTCCGAAGTGGTGATCTCCACCAAAGCCGGACTTTCGACGTCGGACGGGCGCCGGAGCGTTGACACGTCCCGTAACGGGATGCTCTCCGGCCTGGACGCAAGCCTTGCACGGCTGGGCACTGAGTACGTGGACCTCTGGTTCGCCCATGCCTGGGACCCCAACGTGCCGCTGGACGAAACGCTGTCCGCGCTGGAGTACGCCGTACGTTCGGGCCGGGCCCGCTATGCCGGTGTTTCGAACTTCAATGGCTGGCAGACGGCCAAGGCGGCAGCGGTTGCCGGTTTCCCCTTGGTGGCGAACCAGTCCGAATATTCGCTGCTGCACCGCACGCCGGAAATCGAGCTGATTCCCGCGGTCGAGGATGCCGGACTGGGCCTGATGGCGTGGGGGCCCCTGGGGCGCGGCGTCCTGAGCGGAAAATACCGGGGCCACATCCCCGCCGATTCGCGTGCCGCCCACCAGCGGCTCGCCGGTTACGTGGAGCCTTACCTCGAGGGGCCCGCCTCCAGTGTGGTCGAAGCAATCGCGATGGCCGCAAAAGGACTGGGCAGGACGTCACTGGACGTCTCGCTGAGCTGGCTGCTCTCCCAGCACGGGGTTGCCACGGCCATCGTGGGCGCCCGGACGCCCGTTCAGCTCAAGGAGATTCTCGAGTCCACGCTCGCGCCGCTGCCGCCGGAAATTGCGCAGGCGCTGGAAGACGTGTCCAGCCCGGCCTGACGCAGGCGCTGGAATATAGCTAGTTCTGCTCGGATTCCTGGAGGATCTCGAGGTCTTCCTCGTCGTCGACGTCCTCTTCCTCGTCGTCGTCGCTGTCGTCGTCGATCACTTCGAGCGGCGTGACCTCCCCGTACGCTTCGTACAGGGAGTCGTCGTAGACTTCAAAGGCGTCGGCAACGGCAAAGAAGGCCGCCTCGACCGCCGGGTCCCCCTCGCCGCGGCGCGCCGCGGCGGCAGCCAAGTGTTCTTCCAAAGCGGCGGTCAGGGACTCAAGCGCGACACGCGGATCGATGCTCATGACTTCACGTTAGCCGGAAAAGGACGAAAATGGAGAGCAATGAAGGAACATTTTCTGAGCAGTTCAGTCCAGCGGGAACGGGACTATGTGAAGCAGTACGAGTACCTCGTACTGACGGTGGGGCCTGAGGATTCCCTGCCCGACGCGCGCCGCAGGCTCGTGGAACATTCCGAGTACGGCAAGTGGGAACTGGAGCGCAGCGTCCTGTATCTCGGCGGCGGACGCCGCTTCTGGCTGCGCCGGAAAGTGATTCAGGTCCAGCGGACCGTCTAGGGCGTTTCCAGCGGCCCCAGCCACGCATTGGCCACCGTATTATGCGCCGATTCGTCGTCGGACGGGTGGAACATTCCGGCCAGCACGTCCCGGTACAACCTCTCCAGTTCGGAACCGTGGAAGTAGCTTGATCCGCCGGAGACGCGGATGGCGAGGTCCACCACCGACCGTGCGGTTTCGGTCGCCCTGACCTTGAGTCCCACCAGCCTGGGGAACCACTGGCTGCCGTGCTCGGCCAGTTCGTCCACGTCCGAGGCCACGCGGGAGAGCTGAGGGCAGAGCGCGTCCATGGCCATCGCCGCTTCCGCCACCTTCCACCGGATATCCGGATCCTGCGCGTAGCTGCGGCCGCCGCTCTTGAACGAGGTCCGGCGTTTGGCGGCCTCAACGCCCAGCGCGAAGGCCCGTTCGCCGATGCCCGTGTAGACCGCCGCCAGGAGCGTCTCAAAGCAGGCGAAGATTGCAAAGACCAGCGGGTCCGCATTCGGGCCTACGGGCAGTTTCCTGAAGATCCGCTCCGCCGGTACGACGGCGCCGCGCAGCACGGTCGTATTGGACTGGCTGGCCCGCATGCCGAGCGTGTCCCAGTCCTGCAGGATCTCGTAGCCGGGGGTGTCCCGGGTCATGAAGCCGTGCACCAGCTCCCCCTCGCCGTCCCGGGCCGAGGCATCCCTTCCGAAAATCCCCAGCCTCGTCCACGCCGGGGACAGGCTCGTAAAGATCTTGCGGCCCGTGAAGCTGTAGCTGCCGTCCGGCAGCGGGATCGCCTCCGTCCGCGAGTCGAACAGCACGGAGTCGTTGCCCGCCTCCGAATTCCCGAACGCGAACACCTCCCCCTGTGCGGCCTCGCGGAGGACGAAATCCAGCGAGGAGTCGCCCCTGGCCGCCAGGACGTGCGCGACACCGGTCCACACCAGGTGCATGTTGATGGCCAGTGCGGTGGCCGGCGCCGCCGTCGCCAGCCGCCGCTGCAGCTGTGCCGCGTCGGCGAGCCCGAGGCCCAGACCGCCGTCGTATGCCGGCACGAAGATCTTCAGATAGCCGGCAGCGGCGAGTTCCGCCAGGTCTTCATGGAAGAACGCGTTGGCACGGTCGTAGCCGGCGGCCCGGCCGCGGATCCGTTCCAGCAGGGGTCCGGTCAGGATCTCTTCAGGTGTCACGGTCTATGTTCCGGCTCCGTCAGTGGCTGGACTCAGTAGTTGGTCAGCAGGGTGTCCAGGACCCGCGCGCCGAACTTCAGGGAATCGGCCGGGACGCGCTCGTCGACGCCGTGGAACATTCCGGTGAAGTCGAGCTCGTCCGGAAGCATCAGCGGGGCGAAACCGTAGCCGGTGATGCCAAGCCTGCTCAGGGACTTGTTGTCCGTGCCGCCCGAAAGCGTGTACGGCAGGACCTTGGCCCCGGGATCCTCGGCGTGCAGGGCGTCGATCATCGAATCGACGAGATTGCCGGCAAACGGCACTTCCAGGGAGACGTCCTGGTGGACGTAGCTGATATCGACGCCTGTGCCCGCGAGCTCGCGGACGATCTCCAGGACCTGCTGCTCCTGCCCGGGCAGCGTGCGGCAGTCCACGAGGGCTTCGGCCGATTCGGGAATGACGTTGTGCTTGTAGCCGCCCTTGAGCAGTGTGGGGTTCGTGGTGTTCTGCAGCGTCGCCCCGACGAAGCGGGCCACCGTGCCCAGTTCCTTGAGGATCTTGTCGGGATCGTCCGGATCGAATTCGACGCCGGTGAGTTCGGTCACGCCGTCGAGGAACTGCCTCGTGGTGGGCGTCAGTTCAATCGGCCATTTGTATTCCCCGATGCGCGCGACGGCGCCGGCCAGCCGCGTCACGGCGTTGTCCGTGTTGATCTGGGAGCCGTGGCCGGCGCGGCCGTGGGCGACGAGGCGCAGCCAGGACAGGCCTTTCTCAGCGGTCTGCAGCAGGTAGGTGCGCTGGCCGCCGATCGTGGCGGAGAACCCGCCGACCTCGGAGATCGCCTCGGTGGCTCCTTCAAAGAGTTCGGGCCGCTTCTCGACGGCGTAGCGGGCCCCGTAGGTGCCGCCGGCTTCCTCGTCGGCGAAGAACGCGAAGATGATGTCGCGCTTGGGCTTGCGGCCCGTGCGGGCGAAGTTGCGCAGTACGGAGAGGATCATGGCGTCCATGTCCTTCATGTCCACGGCGCCGCGGCCCCAGATCAGGCCGTCCTTGAGTTCGGCGCCGAAGGGATCCACGGACCACTGCTCGCGGAGTGCCGGGACAACGTCCAGGTGTCCGTGCACAACCAGGGCGCTCGCCGAGGGGTCCTCCCCTGCCAGCCGGGTGACCACACTCGCCCGTCCAGGGGCGGCTTCGAAAATTTCGGCGTCCAGCCCTACCTCTGCCATGAGCCCGGCGGTGTATTCAGCAGCCGCGCGCTCCCCCGGACCGGAACCGTCCCCGTAGTTCGATGTGTCGATGCGGATCAGTTCCTGGCAGATCCTGACAACTTCGTCCTCGGGCCTGATTTCAGTCATGTGCAGCTCCTCGTGGATGCGGGTCATTTGCTGGCTTCAGCCTACCCACAAGCCCCGATTATTTGTTTCCGGAAAGTTCGTGCTAGAGTCTTTCTCGCTGCTTCGGAGAAATCCAAAACGCTGAAAGGCGAGAGGTTCACCGAATTACCACCTGCGCGGGTGGCGGAATGGCAGACGCGCTAGCTTGAGGTGCTAGTCCTCGAAAGGGGGTGGGGGTTCAAGTCCCCCTCCGCGCACTGAAAAACCCCGGTTTTCCGGGGTTTTTTTGTGCCCAAAAACTGGGCACCAACGGGTTCGACATCGGCGCCCCCAAAAGCATCCGCCGTCCCGATGAGCTCCTCACCACCCACGCCGACGCACCGGGCACCAGTATTGCGCGCATTCTCGAACGCGTCGGTCGCCGCCACGGCAAGCTGTTGGGCGCCGTGGTGCACCGCCTCTTTGCGCCGCTCATAGAATTCCTGCTCCGCCTCAGGCACGCCCGGCGGGTTCTGGGAGTTGGCACCGGAGTCCGGATAAGTCAACGGCTTGCCGCGGCCTGCTGGTTCAGGATGGGGAAATCGTTGCGACTGCGCAGCACTTCGGCAGGGCAGGACCGGCTGACCTCTGCCCATTGTGCGTCGTTAAGCCTGACAAGATTCGGAGGCTCCCGCGCTCGAGAAATATTGGCTTAATTCTTCCACGGCGGGACCCGGCCGAAGAAATGATGCGACTGGTCCCCATTTCCGCCTCCGGCCGCCATGGCCCCACGGGCGCGGGCATCCGCCGAACCCGTCGCGCGCCGCCTGCATCCGGCTTCGTGTCCAGGGCTATAGTCAGCACCACTGGCTGTGTACGATACTGGTCACTGCCCGTGACGTGGCAGAGTTCGGATGACGCCGAAGGCCTCGTCGAATGTGGCGATTATCGAGGGAGAGCAAACATGTCCGAACCGGGTCAGGCTCCGAGAGTCAGGGTGCGCACCACCGGCATCGTAGTCGCCGCCGTCGTGCTGGCCGCCCTGATAGTACTGCTGATTTTCACGCAAGGCAGCCCCGGCGCGGGCCGGCCCGACGCTCAGAGCACCCCTTCGCAGTCTGCGGCGCCCCCGACGGCGCCCGGCTCTGCTGCTGCGGCCCCCGCCGCAAAGCCCTCGGCGGCCCCGTCGGCAAGCGCTACCCCCGCTGTTGCTGTGCCGGCCCCCGTCGAGGCTTCGGCGGCCGAGAACGCCACTGCGTACGTGGGCAGGACGGCCGCGGTGCTTGCCACGGTGACCCCGCCGCCTGAGGCCGAACTCTCTGCGTTGGCCACCGGCTCCGCCTACGACTCCCTGATGGCAAGAACCAGCGAGTTCAAGGCCAACGGCTGGCACCTCGACGGCAAGCCGGAAGTGGTATCAACTGAGGTGGTCGGCTACCAGCCGAGCGCACAGCCGCCGACCGTCACCCTCAACGTTTGCATCGATTCCTCGGCCGTTTCCGTGCTGACGAATGACGGAGCGACGGTCCAGAAAGGCAGCGCCAAGGACCGGTCCTTGAATGTCATGACGCTGGTGCAGTCCCCGACGCAGACGTGGCGTGTCAGCCAAGTGACCTTTCCGGACAACCCGGTCTGCTGATTCCCTGAGGCGCCCGACGGCGGGCACCCTGCCCTGCGATAGCCCGGCCGGCAGCCCAGGCAGACCGACAGCAGGCCCAACCCCGCTGGCCGTCGCTGCCCTGCGATAGCCCGGCCGGCAGCCCAGGCAGACCGACAGCAGGCTCAACCCCGCTGGGCGTCGCTGCCCTGCGATAGCCCGGCCGGCAGCCCAGGCAGACCGACAGCAGGCCCAACCCCGCTGGCTGTCGCTGCCCTGCGATAGCCCGGCCGGCAGCCCAGCCAGACCGACAGCAGGCCCAACCCCGCTGGGCGTCCGGGACAGCGACATTCCCCTCATCCACATAGAGACGGACCCGCCGGCTGCTGGTACAGCTGCCGACGGGTCCGTCTGTCGCTCATAGCGGGGGATCCCCCGCTGCGGCTCAGGGCTGCTTGGTCATCGTAGCCTTGAGGTCGAAGCTGATATCGGGTGTCGAGTGGTAGTTCAGATGAGTCTCCACCGCGATGGTGTTGATGCCGGCCACCAGCACGGACAGCGGCACGTTGATGGACAGCGGCGCCGCGTTGGCTTTGGCTGTGCTGGGCGCGGCTGACGCGTACGTTGAGAACGTCACCGCCCCGGCGGGCATATTCTGCCGGGCAACCTCCGTTCCGTTGACGTACACCACCACCCCGTCGTCGGCCACAGTGTTCAGCGTCAGCTTCGAGACCTTGGCGAGGTTGTCCACATTGAACTGATCGAGGAAGTACGCTGCCAGCGGCCGGCTGATGGCTGGCGGGGGAACATCGACGTTCGTTCCCAGGCCCGTTGAGCCGAACCCGAGAACCGCGGTGCCGATCTTCCAGGAGGAAGCATCAAAGCCGTTGTTCTTCCACGCGGCATCCGGCGCCGTTGACGCGAAGCGCCAGCTCCACGAAGACTTCGCCGGCACCACGACCACATCCACCGGTCCCGTCACCGAGGTGACCGTCACCGGAGCCGTTGCCACACCGGTCGCACCCTTGTTATCCGTAGCTGTGAGCGTGACCGTGTATGTCCCCGCGGCGGCGTAGGTGTGAGTGGCCGTTGCACCTGTCCCGGTGGTGTTGTCACCATAATTCCAGGCATATGATGCCACCGTCCCGTCAGGATCGGCCGATGTGGACCCGTCCAACGAAACTCCCAGTCCCGAAACCGTCGAGGTGAATTTGGCGACCGGGGCCTGGTTCGGCACCGTCCCGCCGACCGTTTCAATGGCGCTCAGGTCGAAGCTGACGTCGGCCGTAGCATGGTAGTTCAGATGCGTCTCGACGGCGATGGTGTTGGCCCCGTTCCGCAGCAGGAACACCGGCACATCCATCGTCACCGGGCTGGCCGCGGCCACCGAGGTGCGAGGTGCACTCGATGCGTAGGTATTGAACGTCACGGTGCCGGCAGGCATATTGGTCCTGCCCACTTCGGTTCCGTTGACGTACACCACCACGCCGTCGTCGGCGACCGTCTTGAGCGTCAGCTTGGAAACGCTGGCTGCGTTATCCACCGTGAATGTCTTGATGAAGTAGGCAGCAAGCGGTCGCGTGCTGGTTCCGGTGCTGACATCGACATTCGTACCCAGTCCCGTGGAGCCGAAGCCCAGGACGCCGTTTCCGGTCTTCCAGGACGAAGCGTCGAAGCCTTGTCCCTTCCAGTCGGCCGGAGGTGCGGTGGCTTCGTAGCGCCAGCTCCACGCGGATTTCGCCGGAACAGCCACCACGTCCACCGGTGCCGGTGCCGTCACTGTCACCTGATCGGTCTTCTCGCCCGTCGCGYTCTGGTTATCCGTCACGGTGAGCTTCACCGTGTAGGTTCCCGCAGCCGCGTAGGTGTGGGTCGCGGTCGCACCCTGGCCAACGGACCCGTCTCCGAAGTCCCAGG
>NZ_JBFTIK010000025.1:0-44349 GCF_056394725.1 Arthrobacter sp. 10N418 | reverse complement strand
TACATCGAGGGGTTTTACAACAGCAGGCGCCGTCACTCCGCGCTCGGTTACCGTCGACCTAACGAAGTCCACTATGGTTATCAACAGCCAGCCCTGGCAGCGTAGAAGAATCCACTAATTCCGCTGTCCGAAATCACCGCAGCAGCTCACATGAGGTCACCAGAGTCTTCGGGCAGCTATTGGCGGGAATAAGAAAGAACCGCCCCCTTTTGGGGCGGCGGTTCATCGCAGCCAGATGTGGCTGCGTTTTGTCTTTGGTCGAGGCTAGGCCGTGACGGGCAACTGGGCCGGGAGGGCCTCGATGAAGTTGTTGGACATGTTGAACTTGTTGAACTTGTTCTGGACGACGGCCGAGCCGATAGCTCCCAGAAGAAGCATCAGCCAGAAGGCTGCGTGACGGCCCAGGCTCTTGCGGGTGAACGTTTCGACGCCGACCGAATACTTCCAAAGCCACACGATGTTGGCGATCGGAACGATGAGCAGCCAGGCCGACGGGATGGCGGTGCCGGACTTGTTCATTTCGTTCTTGGTCTTGACGCTCCAGACGAGCGCGTAGATTCCGAACGTGATCAGTGGCAAGAGCAAGGGCGCTGCGATACTGCGGTATTTCATGGGGTCCTCCCCTAGATGATTGCCGTACCGGAGAAGCCGGCTACGGGAAGAGCCCGGGGCAGCCACTGAAAGTACCGGGCCACAATTACTTGCGGAAATCCGATCCTGCTTGGTTGCTGGACTCGAGCGTCTAATAGAACTATCAGCCGCGCCCGACGCTTTGTTAGGGATAGAGACAATAATGTTCGGGAACCGGCGGTCTGCGGTCAGGTCCGCCGGCAAGGGAACACCGTCAGCCGGTCTTGGTCCAGATACCGCAGTTCGACGACTCAAAACCCTCACCAGGGTAGACAGTGACGCTAACGCCGTCCGGGGCGAACCCCACGAAGTCGTTAGCGATGATCGCGCCGCCTCCGGTGGTGCGGGACCAGTAGCAGTCCTTGGCCCCCGGGTTGGTCTTGTAAGTGCCGGGCTCCATCGTCTGGCCCACGACCCTGGTGCCGGGGCCGACCTTCACAGCGGTGACGACGCCCTGGAGCATGGCGGCGTGCGGAGCGTCCGGGCAGAGGGCCAGGGCGGCTTTGGCTTCTGCTGTCTTCCATTCTGGCTTCGTACTACAACTCGTCCACGCGGGCCGAGTGCCCAGCGCCGTCGCCGCCGCCCGCTCCTGGCCGATGCCGGTCCGAAAAGACCGAAAGCCTCCCCTACTGGGCGGCGGGGAGAAAATCCGAAGCAAGTGCCGGACTCGGCGATGAGGCCGCGCCGAGAGTCACGTGCCGCCACCGGGGCCTGGACCGCGGCTAGTGAGGTGAAAACGGTTTCGTTGTGGCACGGCCCGAACTGCCCGCCGGCGGGAGTCGCATTGTCCTGGCCGGTTCAGTCAGACGCTGCGGAGGCCATGGCCGTCTGCGTGTGCTCAGCCGAGGCTCCTGGTGAAGAACCGGATGGTGACATGCAGGATGCCCATGTCGAGTAATCCGGGCGGTTCCTGGTTCGTACGTCTTTGTGCGACGGAAACAGGCTTTATTCACCCATTGGACGTCGACGAAAACGACCGAAATCTCTTTTTACAATGTAATCGAATTCGATTTCGCATTTAACGTGTAACATCCGATTCACGGGCGCTTTCGCCCGCGAGGCTATTGGGGGAAGCGATCATGATTTCAGCTGACGGCTGGCGCGAGTTACCGCCTTTGCGGGCCGCGCCCCGTGCTGGTTTCCCGCCATGCACGTCCATCACCGCACCCGCCCCGCATGCTCCGCATTGCACGCCGGTCAGATGTCCCATGGAAGGACTCTCATGAGCCAAGCCCCTTACACCGTCCCCTATCCTCCGGCGCCCCCCGGCTACGGGAAGGTGCAGCAGAGCGAGAAGTCTTTCCTCGTGACCTGGCTGCTGGCCCTCCTCCTCGGAGGTTTTGGCGTGGACCGGTTCTACCTGGGCAAGGTCGGTACCGGCATCCTGAAGCTGGTCACCCTCGGCGGCTTCGGCATCTGGGCTCTCATCGACCTCATCCTGCTGCTGACCAACAAGACCCGCGACAAGCAGGGCCTGCCCCTGGAGGGCTACGCAAAGCACAAGAAACTCGCCCTGATCATCACAGTCTGCGTCATCCTCCTCAGCATCGTCGGCAACTCGGCCGCTCGCGCCGGGACCTCGACGACGTCCGCCTCGTCCGTCACCGCACCGACGTCCCCCGTCGTATCTGCCCCGGCAGAGACGACGACGCAGGATCCTGCCGCTGCCAAGGCCCAGGCTGATGCTGACGCTAAGGCGAAAGCGGACTCCGATGCGGCTGCTGCAAAATCCAAGGCTGACGCTGATGCCAAAGCCAAGGCGGACGCTGACGCGGCGGCCGCGAAGGCACAGGCCGACGCCGCGGTCAAGGCCAAGGCGGACGCTGACGCGGCAGCCGCCAAGGCACAGGCCGCTGCCGACGCCGCAGCTAAAGCCGGGACCGCCAGCCAGCAGAACGCGCTGCGGTCTGCTGGTAGCTACCTCAAATTCAGTGCCTTCTCGCGCACCGGTTTGATCGGGCAACTGGAGTACGAGAAGTTTTCGACCGCAGATGCGACTTGGGCTGTTGACCGCGTGACAGTTGACTGGAACGAGCAGGCTGCCAAATCGGCCCAGAGTTACCTGAAGATGAGCGCCTTTTCGCATGCCAGTCTGGTCGACCAGCTGGCCTACGAGGGCTTCACCCCGGAGCAGGCAGAATACGGAGTGGGCAAGGCGGGTCTCTAGCGATCTGTCTCAGTTCCCTTTGCGGTCTCGAGGGCAGCCTACTGAACTACGGCCGAGGTACCCGGGGGCCGCAAGCACCGAACAACCCGCACTGAGCCGCCGGGATCCTACTAGGCCCTCAGCGGCTCGGTGCAGGACATACACTCCCTGCGTCCACCGATAGCGCTCTCCTGAATAACAAGCAGACCGTCCGAGTTGTCATCCCACACTGTCCCTACAGCGATGCACCACGCCGAATGGAACGACGCCAGTACGGGTGAAGTAGACCTGTCCTGGGCCGGCTTCCGGCGAACCATCGAAGTGGCGGGCGGCAGGTTTTACTGGGTACAGCGGGCCGAGGTCCTTGGACTTCTCGTGGGCTTTGGCGACGGACTTCCAGGTGCGTTTCTAACGAGTCTGAGGCATGAGCAGATACTACGGGGCAGATCCGTCTTGGCCGCCGTCGATAACTTGGAATGCCGGCGCTACCCTCGGCAATGGCTAGAGCGTACCGGCAGGCTGGAAGCTGAGCACGTCGGCGCCGGTCGCCCAGGATGACCGAGTCCTCACGTAATGCCACAGAGTGTGCCCAGGCAGCTGGGATCCGCTCCAGCAGTTCTCGGTTCAGACGCGGGATGACGTCAGAGAGAGGTCCACGGGTGCACCGCCCCAATGCACGCAACGACTGTCAGGAACCGCTACTCTCCCGGACAGGCCGCCGTTGGACCAAGGCCTCGGGCGCTGCTGTGGAGAACTGTGATCCTCTCCGGGCCTGCGGCCTTCAGGCGAGGTGTCTGGGGAATGCACCTACAACTGACCGGCGAACTGGGACGCGTTCTTGCCCATACGTACTCGACGGCGGCATTTCCGGCTCGCAGCGCCGGGTTCTGCATGCCGAGAAAAGAGGCAATTCCATCCCCGGCCGCATTTACTTGACGGGCCCCAGTCCACGGCACCAGCGCATTATTCGACGGGCCGGGCAACGCGGGCTGGCCACCGTCGTGATTCCCGGCGGCGGGAGGTTGTGACTAGCGGCGAACAAGCCGCCACAGCGACGTAACCTCGGCGGCGCGCGCCTCGAACAGAGGATCGTCGCGGTCCGATGCCTTCGGATGCGTTGGCTTGGTGTCCAGCCGTTCCGCCACCTTCAGCCCGGCCGCCGTGATGGCGGCCAGCAGATCCTCACGCGTCCGCAGGCCAAGGTGCTCGGCTAGGTCGGAGAGGACAAGCCAGCCCTCCCCACCCGGCTCCAGATGCTCGGAGAGTCCGTTCAGGAAGCGGAACAGCATCCTGCTCCCGGGGTCGTAGACGGCGTTGTCCAGGGTGGAGTGCGGCGTGGCCGGAATCCAGGGCGGGTTGCACACGATCAGGGGTGCCCGCCCGGGCGGGAACATGTCGGTCAGTACGGCCTCAACACGGTCCTGGACACCGAGGTTCCGGAAATTCTCAGCGGCGCAGCCGATGGCACGCGGTTCATTGTCCGTCGCCACCACCCGGTGGACGCCACGGCGCGCGAGGACGGCAGCGAGCACCCCCGTGCCGGTTCCGACGTCGAACGCCAGCGTGTCCGAGGGCAGCGCAGCGGCGGCAACGAGATCCACATATTCACTCCGGGTGGGGAAGAACGTGCCGTAGTGCGGGTGGATGCTGCCCTGCAGGCCATCGACGTAGACGCCATTACGCCGCCACTCGTGGGCGCCAATCGCCCCGACAAGCTCATGCAGGGACACAACGGAAGATTCACCGATCTCACCGTACGCTTCAGCGGCGGCCTGCCGGATGTCCGGTGCGCGCCGCAGCGGCATTACCGGGCCTGGATCAAGAGGAGCCAGCAGCAGGCCGAGAACCCGTGCACGGTGCGAGCGGGACTGGCGGTGCCGATAGAACATATCGGCCGGAGTTGCTGCGATCTCTTTCTTCCCGGCGACTATCCGCCGGTCCAGGGCGTTGAGGATCTGCCGTGCGTTGTGGAAGTCACCGTGCCAGAGCATCGCGATCCCATGTGACGCCATCCGGTTCGCTTCATCGGCCGTGAGGGAGTCGGAGACCACTTCGACGCGCGTCGGCGCCGGTCTGCCGTTCGCCGAACGCCATCGCGCGGTCATGCTGATCCCGGCCTCGGCCCAGGTCACAACGGTCGGCTCATCCCCCGCAGCTGCGCGCACGGTATTGGGGTCCGGAGTGGGGATTCCCACGGGGGCTGGTGTGTCAATGCTGATAGAGGATCCATTCCGAGAATTCGGGAGCCGATCGCAGACTGACGATTGCGGTGGCGATTCGACGACGTCCAAGGCTGCGGCCCAGCTTCCAGACCCCTGATCCGGCTGCGCACCGGGCCTGGTCGATGGCCGCTGGGGCCCTTGAACTACATTCTCAGGATACAGGGGTGCCGCAGGAGCGCTGCGGGACTACACGCTTTAGGTCGCCAACCGTTCAGTTGCGTGCTCAGGGGCATTCCGTGCAGGGGTTTCCGTGCCGACGGAATGCCCTGCAGAGATCTGCCGCTTGACCTGCTCAAGCTCGTCTTGGAGCCGGTCAACGGTGGCACGGTATTTCTCGAAGTCCGCCGATCGGCGCCTCGCCATGGCAAAACTGATGACTGCGGCGAGAATGGCGAGCGGGAACGAAAGCAGCAGGGCCCAGCCCGACACGGCGAAGAAGTCCAGCGCTACGGGAAGTGCCTGCTTGAATGCCAGGAAATCGTTCACCCCACCGACCACTCCCTGCAGGGTGGAGTCTAGGGGGCCAAGGTACTGTCCCACGATGGGTGTCTGGGAAAACGACGGAGGGCTCAACGGCGAGGCTCCCCCCGCCGACCAGCGCGAATCACGGAAATTGTTCAGGACGTAGATCCCTGCACCCGCGTTGAGGGCCGCGAAGAGCAGAACAGCTCCAAGCGCAGTCAAATGAAGCCTGCGCCAACGCCAGAGGCCAGCCACAAGCGCGAAGACTGTGGCCGCAATCCAAGAAAGGTTGCGGAGTTCGTCGCGGCTCAGGCCGCTCAGTAGATCCAAGGTATTCCCGGCCCTTTGCAGTGATGCTTGATCGGTCCCAAGCAATGCCTGTTCAGGTCCCAAGGAGCCTATCCCAGGCACCCGGTCATGCCACGGTAGTTACGGACGCAGAGCCAAGGCCGTTGGGCCCTGTCTACCTGAGGTAACCGGCCTAAAGCTTGAAATAAGTCGATCGCCTTGGTGTCGTACGCCGGCTGTGACTTCGGAGCCGCCACGGTGACAGCCTGCGCCACCACAGACGGGTCCGGGTCCAGCGGCTTCCGCTTTGCGCCTGGCCGGGGCCGTGCCCAGGAACGGCGGCCGGTGGCCAAGACGTAAAAACCGGCGAGCCCAACAGTGATGGCCAGAAACATTAGGGCCCCAGGCCGCCGCTGAGAGCGCCGACGGGTATCTTGATGAAGCCTTTGAGAAACTCCTGGGATTCTTGCATCATCCTGCCCGCCTGCTACCCGTGGGTGACCGCAGCGCCAATCAGGCCGAACAACGTCCCGGCCGCCAAAGCAATGAGGGCACGCTTCCTTCCGGGATACAGCAAACGCACCGCGAACAAGGCCACTGCCATGATGACGCCGTTGACGGCGCTCAGGATGACCGCAATCCACTCAGAGCCGGTGGCCACGCCGAAACCGCCGCCGCTGCAACCGCTGATGCCGCACCAGGCAAAACCCGCCACCATCCACTGCGGCAGGCTCAGCAGCAGCGCCAGCGGCACGGCCCACCAGAGCTTTGTGACGTCCGAAGTGACCCCGCGCAATTCCGCCCGCGGATAGGGGACCGAGACGCCGCGCGTGCCGGCGGCCGCAAGAAGTGCACGCCTACGAGCGCTCAGGACAATCCACCGGAAGACGCCCGCGTTGACCAGCGCGAGGAGGAAGTATCCGGAATAGTAGAGGAGCGAAGTCAGGCTCAATACCGCGCCTGAGCCGAAAGTACCGATGACGAAATACGCGAACGAAACGGGCAGCGTCAGAACCACCACGGCGAGCAGCAAATTCTCCTTGAACCCGGAACCAGGTCCAGCGCGAAGCCGCTGGCAAGCATCGCCACGACCGCAACGGCAAACGTCACCGACAGATAGACGAAGACGGCGGTTCTGGCCCAGCGCGGCAGAGACTTTTTAGTCGGCGTTGATCCACTGCCCACAACGCTCCCCCTTGACGTCGTTCCGGCCCACCAGGCGCGAGGGAGCCGATACTGCCGACGAACCCACGGGCTCGAGGCACCTTGATGGTCGCACGCCGGCTGCTCCTCAGGAAGTACCGCCTCTAAGATGAGGCATGGACTTCGAGGACACGCTCTGGACGGTTCTGGGGGCCGGCCTTGTTCTGCTGATGCTCGTCGACGTCTTTCGTACGCTTCTTTATCCGCACGGTTCCGGCCCTTTAGGCCGGACAATCATCCGCGGATTCTGGCTCGTGTCGAGAAAACTGCGGGGCCGGGGCTCCTTCATCGCAGCACGTTTGGCGATGGCGGCTGTCATCGGCGCCTGGGCAGGCCTCGCCGCCATCGGCTGGGCCCTGATGTACCTGCCCCATCTGACGGACGGATTTGTTTACGGACCCGGGATTCCACTGCGGGCCGACTTTGCCGAAGCCCTCTACATCTCCCTGGTCACTCTCTCCACAGTGGGGTTCGGCGATATCGTTGCAGTGCATCCGCTGCTCAGGCTGGTTGTGGCCCTCCAAGCCGTCACCGGTTTCGGTTTGCTGACAGCAACGGTCACTTGGATCCTTCAGACGTACCCGGCCCTGAACCGCCGTCGGGGCCTTGCCCACCAGCTGAACCTGTTCAGGGAGGCTGCAGGTCCGACCGGTGTATGGTCGCTGGACCCCAGGCACGCTGCCGGGCTGTTGGAGTCAATGGCCGGAAACGTGGCCTCGGTGAGCATAGATCTGCTGGCGTTCCATGAAACTTATTACTTCCGTGAAGTGGAGCAGCGCGGCTCCTTGCCAGCCACGGTGGCCTACGCCCAGGAACTGGCATCACAGGCCCGGCTCAGCGAGAGTCCCGAACTCCAGTTTGCCGGACGAATGCTCCACGTGGCGCTCGATGAACTCGCGGAGGTCCTTCGCGGCAAATTCGGCCATTCAGGAGCCACGTCGTCGGATGTTTTCGACAGCTACGAGCAGCACCACCGACACCTGCGGGGTGGGACCTAGCGTTCTGAACTCTCGTAGCTGCGCTGAAACCGGCCCCCGCCTCGATGACGGGAACCGGTTCCCTTCGGCTTCGCAGCTGGCCGCAGCTTGCGGCGTTCTCGGTGCCCGAGTCTGCCTACGCGCGCTGGGCGATGTTGAAGATGTTCCCCTCGCTGTCCAGGAACCAGGCTGCCTTCCCAAAGGATGCTGTGGCAACGCCGTTCTCTGTCTTCAGGCCGGGAAAATCATACTCTTCAAAGACGACGCCGCGGCCCCGCAGTTCCTCCATCTCGCGTTCGAGATTGTCCGTTTCCCAGGCCAGTTGGGTGTTCTTGGCGGTCCCTGCATTCGGTGTCTGGTAAACGAGGAAGCGGGTTCCTTGGCCGCAGCTGTAGGTCAGGCTGCCCTCCTCCATGGATTCGGCGGGTTCGATTCCCAGCTTGTCCCGGTAGAACTCCTTCGCCCTGTTGATGTCCTTATGGTGTTGTCGGGTGGTTCCGTGGCCGTTGTAGGGTCGTGGCTACCCCGGGGAGGCGGGTATGGCTTTGTTGCTGTGGCCGGACGATTCAGATCGTGACGGCTCCGAAGGATTGGCCGCCTGCACTCTCCGCGATGACCCGACCGCTGATTGAGAGACGCGACTTGAATCGCCGGATAAGGACACGACGGCGCGGTTATCTGCCGGGTTCCACCCGTACGACAGACTGGAGGCTGTTTTGGCGAAACTCTGGGCCGGTATCGACGCCGGCAAAGCCCATCACCACTGCGTCGTGATCGACGCCGACGGAAACCGGCTGCTCTCGCAGAAAATCCCCAACGACGAACCGGCCCTGCTCGAACTCATCGCCACCGTACTCAAACTCGCCGGCGGGGACGGCGACAAGGTCATCTGGGCAACGGACCTGAACCACGGCGGACCCGCGCTGCTGATCGCCATCCTCGTCGCCCACGGCCAGAACATCCTCCACATTCCGGGCCGGATCGTCCACCATGCCTCCAAGCTTTACCGGGGCGAGGGCAAAACCGATGCGAAAGACGCAGCCGTCATCGCCGATCAGGCCAGGATGCGCCGGGATCTGCAGCCGCTGCGTGCGGGGGATGAGATCAGTACCGGGTTGCGGATCCTCACCGCCCGGCGGGCGGACAAGTCCGCGGACCGGGTCCGGGCGATCAACCGGCTGCAGGCCCAACTGCTTGAATACTTCCCGGCGCGGGAGCGGGCCTTCGACTACAGCCGCTCCAAGGCGGCTCTGTTGCTGCTGACCAAACACCGGACCCCGGATGGGATCCGGCGGACCGGCCAGGCCAGGCTGCACGCGTGGCTGAAGAAGCACGGCACCCGCTCCTCCGCTGCGGTCGCCCAGGCCGCCGTCGAAGCGGCGAAGTCTCAGCACACCACCGTCCCGGCCCAGTACGTCGGGGAACTGATCGTCGCCGCACTCGCACAGGAAATCATCACCCTCGACAAAGAACTCGCCGTTCTCGAGGCGCTGATCAGCGAGAAGGTCACCGAACACCGGCACGCCCAGGTTCTGCTGAGTATGCCAGGCTTCGGCCCTGTCCCGGCCGCGGAGTTCCTCGGTGCCACCGGCGGGGACCTGACCGTCTTTGACACTGCGGACCGGTTCGCAGGCGTCGCCGGCCTGGCCCCGGCACCCAGGGATTCCGGCCGGATCACCGGCAACCACCACCGCCCCCGCCGCTACGACAGGCGGCTCCTGCGTGTCTTTTATCTCTCCGGGCTCTCGGCGCTGAAAAGCTGCCCCGCCTCACGGAGGTACTACGACCGCAAACGCGCCGAAGGGAAAACCCACATCCAGGCCATGCTTTCCCTGGCCCGGCGCCGCCTCAACGTTCTCTGGGCCATGCTCCGCGACGGAACCACCTACGTTCCGGCACCGGAGATGGCAGTTCGCGTGGCTGCCTGAGCGGGGGTGGGGCGGGGTTGCGCCCATCCCAAGACCGTGATTGATACCAGCCCGCTCTGATCTGCTCCACTGAGGGATCGATGCTTACGGGCCACCAGTTGTGACATCTAGTGCACTTGGATGTTGCCGCTGGTGATGACGCCGCCGACCGTGTAGCCGCTAGCGGTCTGCATCTTTAATATGTCGCGGCCATGACCTGGCTCTCCATTGTCGTCGATGTCGATGCGGTAGGTAGTGGCGACGCCGTCAACTGTAGCGTTTCCGAAGAACGTCGCGTGGGAACCGCTCTCGACGAGGGTCGTGACGTCGAGGCACTTGACCTTGGTGTGCATCGAAGGGTCGACGAGGTTGCATTCTCCCTTGGTGCTCTTGGCATCACTCTTGGCGGTAAAGCCGAACGCCACCTGATCGGAGTTCGCGCCGTCCGCCAGCTGGCCGCCGCCGGTCACCTGGCCGGGAGTTGTCGTTGGCAGCAACCACGCTTTCGTCGCTGTGCCGCACGGCTCACCGGGGTCTGTCGTTCCGTTCGAGTTCGAATCCGCGCATCCGGTGATGACATCCGCGCCTGGCAGATCTGGACCCTGATAGGTGAAGGAGCACTG
The DNA here is from genome assembly GCF_056394725.1 of Arthrobacter sp. 10N418. Classification (NCBI taxonomy): domain Bacteria; kingdom Bacillati; phylum Actinomycetota; class Actinomycetes; order Micrococcales; family Micrococcaceae; genus Arthrobacter; species Arthrobacter sp. 10N418. The sequence goes on along the minus strand of NZ_JBFTIK010000025.1, from coordinate 33,891 downwards.
CCCACTCGCCGCCGTCGTGCACGAACCCGACGTCGTGACCGAGCCCTGGACGTTGAACCGTACGATCGCACCCTGCACGGGTCCGCCCGCTGCGTTATCCACCGTGGCCGTCACGGTGTGACTCGTGCCCACGTTATTGACCGCGTCCGGCGGCGTCATCGAGACCGAAGCCGGCGGAGGCGGAGCGCACGGTCCAGCCGAGGTTGAAACAAAGCTCTCGCTCATATTGTCGACTGTCTGGCCTGGCAGGACGTTGGACGTGAGGCGGAAGGTCTCTCTGGAACCCACGAGGAATCCGGAGCCGGAGTCACATGTATCACCACCCGCTGACTGGACCCTGGCCTGATAGGAGAAATCCGCGACGAACACGTCGTAGCGCAGGTCATTGGGGGTCTCGGTGGGACTGGGGTTCTCGGCGCAGTTACCGTAATTAGTGGTCTGCCCTTGCGGGAGCCCAGCGAGGGCCTTGGTGCCCGTGACCTGCCCACCCGCATACGTGGTGATCTGGAACTCAGCATTGAATGCGAGCAGGGGCCTAACGGCGCCGCCGTTGTTCGGGTTCGACGGATCGAGCCACTGCTCGGGTCCCAGCGTAAATGAGCCTGTCTCGGTGAACATGCCCGCGTACGGTCCTGTAGCTACGCCCGAATTCTGATACGTGTAACTGACGGTTGAGGAGCTCAGCGGAGATGTTGAGCTTGGCCCACCATCGCATTCACCGCTTCGAACGAACTGTTGGAACTGTCCGTTCTCGATCAGTTGTTCGCCCCCGAGGCCCAGCGTCGCGCCGCTTGCTCCCGTTGCAAACGTGAGCATACCTACTGCCGCGAACGCCGCGGCCAGCAAAATTTTCCTGCCAGCCATCCCGTACCTAGCCTCTCCATCAACGTTTCCACCTACCGGACCCCCTTCCGAAAAATGACCAGCGGGTCCGTCAGCGGCCACCTCGCATCCTATGTATTCAGCTTCGGACGGTCACGAGTGGGCACTACTCGCCTTACGGAAGTGAATCAAAGCGCTCCACTGGCCTACTACGTGTTTCGACCCTTGGGGCGAGGCAGATTGGAGGGACTCCGGCAAGTCCGACGGCCCTGACCACCTTCCCGCCACAGCGGCGGAACTGCCGAATTAGGACCGGAAACGCTGCCCCGGCTGGATGGACTAGAAGCTCCTGACGGTGTCCCGGCCGGGACACCGTCAGGCACGCCAATATCCGTTGACAACATCATTGAGATTCCTTCGCGGGGAGGACAGCCATGATGTTTGAATCCTTGAACATGATGATTCCCTTCTGTGCGTTGATGATCGCAGCGATGGCGTTGCTCCCCCCGGTTTCGGTCCCCGGAATCCTTGTCCCGAGCCCGTGGCTGCCCCTTGCGCCGAGCCGGAGCAGCCACCTGGGACTCTTCAACGCCGCGCCGCCCATCACCCGCGCGAGAGGTCCCCGCAGTGGCAATTATGGCCCTGGCCGGTCTGCGGAAACAGGGGCGCCTGGCATCCCGCCTGAAAGTTCCTGGGCCGGTCCTCCGTTGAGGTCCGTGCGCTCAGCGCAGCCGCGCCCCTCGCCCGCCCCGCCGTCGCCCCGCGTTCGCCCGCGAATTATTGTCATACCGGCCGCATAGTCTGCTTTCACGAGCTTGAACCGTCCAACAGGGGATGACATGGCTGACCTGGTCCACGAGGCAAACGGCAGGACGCCTTCCCCGCCTGCAGCAGCCGCCCCGGCCCCTGAATCATGCGAGCCGAACGACCCTGGCCGGCCGGAAGTACTGGCAGCAAGCGGCCGGTTCACCGACTACGCCGTCGCGGACTACCTGCGCCGGCTGAGCCGATTCGACTTGCTCAGCGCCGAGCAGGAAGTGGACCTGGCGCAGAAGATCGAGGCAGGGCTTTTCGCGGAACAGCTCCTGAGGGACGAAACCCAGCGGCCCGGCCGCGACGAGATGGACCTTCGGACCATCGTCGTTCTGGGCCAGCGAGCCGCCGACGCGATGCTCCACGCCAACCTCCGGCTAGTAGTGTCGATCGCCAAGCACTACACCCATCGGGGCCTCGATCTTGAGGACTTGATCCAGGAAGGAAACCTGGGGCTGCACAAGGCCGTCTGCACGTTCGACTTCACCATGGGTTTCAGATTCTCCACCCACGCCACGTGGCACATCCGGAACGCCATCACCCGGGCCCTGGCTGAGCAGGCACGACTTATCCGGCTGCCGGGTCCGGTCGTCGAGCAGCTGCACAAAGTGAGGTCAGCGCAGCGGACGGCCGCTATGACAGGAACCGTCTGCAGCAGGGAGGACCTCAGCCGGCTGACACACACTTCGATCGGGAAGGTGGAGTGTCTGCTGGCCGTGGACCAGCCAGTCTGTTCGCTGGACTGGCAGGTGTCCGACGGCAAGGGTGGAAACGAAGCCCTGGCAGAACAGCTGATGGATTCCTCCGCCACCGACACGACTGAGGCGCTCTTCCATCGACAAATGAGGGCCCAGGTCCATGCCGTACTCGGCACGCTCGAGGACAGGGAGGCCCGGGTCATTGCGATGCGCTTCGGCATGACCGGTGGCGGAGGGCGGAGCCTGGATTCGGTAGCGAAATCGTTCGGCATGACCCGCGAACGCATCCGCAGAATCGAGGGCGCGGCGATGGCGAAGCTCAAGGACCCGTCCCGGTCCAACATCCTGCGGCAGTATCACTTTGACTGCGAAAGCCCGTCCGGCGAGGAGACGGCGTCGGAGTCCGCGCCGGCGGCCCTCAGACCCGACGCTCCCGCCACGCCAGGGTCACGACGAACACCACCGCGCCCAGCCCCAGCATCACGAGCACCATGAGTCCCCAGTTGGCCTGGTTCACGCCGGTGCCGTAGAAGATGCCGATCAGCACGGTCGCCGTGATCGCGCCGAGGTAGCGGCAGGTCTGGTAAATTCCCGCGGCCACGCCGCGTTCCTGCGGCTGGGTGGACACGAACATGCCCTGGCTGGATGCGATGCTCACCACGCAGTAGGGCACGCCCAGTAGGGCGGTCAGCGCGAGCACCAGCGGCACGGCCAGGGACGCCGTCAGCAGCCACATCATCCCTGACGCGCCGACCAGCAGCACGACGCCGGCGATCAGCACCCGCCGCACGCCGAACCGGTCGATCGCGCGGACGGCGAACGGCGTCGCCACCACCGAGATCGCGGCGAGCGGCAGCATCAGCAGCCCCACGATGCCGGGGTCGTAGCCGCCGACTTCCTGCAGCAGCTGCGGCAGCCCGAAGAACGCGAAGTAGTAGACGCCGCTGAACAGCGCGAAGCCCAGATAGACCAGCAGCAGCGGCCGGTTCCGGCCCAGCAGCCGCAGGTCAAGGAACGGCGGGGTGAACCGCAGTTCGCGCCACGCAAACAGCACGCCCAGCAGGATCCCTCCCCCGAGCAGCCACCAGCGTGCCCCGGGCAGGACGTTCAGCAGCGACATCATCACCAGCACCAGGGCGCCGACGAAGGCGAGGATCCCCGGGATGTCCGAATCCCGCAGCAGGTCCGAAGCCTTGCCGCGCTCACGGACCTCGTCGGCCGGGGCGAACCGCTGGACAACGAACATCGCGGCCAACGACAGCGGAACGTTGATCAGGAACAGGGCCTGCCACCCCACCAGGCTGACCAGCAGGCCGCCGACCACCGGCCCGACGGCGGCCGCCGAAGTGTTGGCCATCTGGATCCGACCCAGCGGACGGGTGGACCGGACCTTGGCCTTCCGGGCCAGCGTTCCGACCAGAACGACAGCGCTCGGGTAGGCAGTGGCAGTGCCGAGGGCCATGAAGGCACGGGCCACGCACAGCAGGGCAAAGTTGGGCGCGAACGGCGCCAGTGCGCAGGTCACCGCCACCACCGCCATGCCGAGCATGAAGAGCCGCCGCGGGCCGAAGCGGTCCGCCAGCCGGCCCATGAGCGGCTGGCCGGCCGCCGAGGTGAGGTAGAACGCCGTGATCACCCAGGTGACCGTGGCGACGTCGAGCCCGAAATCAGCGCGCAGCACCACCAGGGCGACGGCGATCATGGAGGAGTTCAGCGGGTTCAGCGCCGTGCCCAGACTGAGTCCTGCGACGGCGAGGCCGGTTCGGGGAGAGTTGCTCACGGCAACCAGTCTGTCCCACAGGACGGGCGGCGACGAACTCAGTGACGCCGCGCCCCCACACTGGGGCGTGGTTCAGGCACTCACGGCTTCCGGGCGATCACGTCAAAGATATGCCAGTGCTTGGGTCCCTTGAAGGACTGGCCGTCGTCGTCGAAGACGTCGAACTTCACGATCTCCAGCCCGGCGAAGAGGCTCCGGGCGTCGTCCTCGGTGTGGAAGTTCCACTCGGGGGTGCCGGCCCACGAGTCCCGTTCGCCGAACAGGTTCACCGCGATGACGCCCGACCGCCGCAGGGACTGCAGCAGCATCCGCCAGAAGACGCCGAAGCGGCCGGGGTGGATGAACGGCAGGGAGTAGCCGGCGAAGATCAGGTCCGCCCCGGGGAGTGCGCGGAGATCCTCGAACGGGGTCACGTCGATGCTCAGGCGTCCGTCCGCAGCCGCCGGGAGGATGGCCAGCAGCCGCTCCCGGGTGTCGGGGAGGGAATCGACGGCGTGCACCCGCCAGCCGCCGTCGAGCAGGGCCCGCGTTTCCTTCCCGGCGCCGCAGCCGAGATCAAGGGCGAGCCGGTCCTCGCCCGGCCCGGCGGCCGCCATGGCGTCCACGCAGAGGGGACGCACGGGACGCGTTGCCTGGGCAGCGTTGTAGTCGGTCCAGATCTTGCTCGCCGCGGCGCTGTCCACGGGATCAGTGTTCCACGCGCGTGAGTGCGGAACCAGAGCGGAGAGGCCGCCGGCCGCTGGCCTCTCCGCAGGGGGGACATGCTCAGCGGACGGTCAGAGGACCTTCGACAGGAACGCCTTGGTGCGTTCGTGCTGCGGATTGCCGAGCACCTGGCGGGGAGGACCCGCCTCGACAACGACGCCCTCGTCCATGAACACCAGGGAATCAGCCACCTCGCGGGCGAACCCCATCTCGTGGGTCACCACGATCATCGTCATGCCGCTTTTCGCGAGCTCCTTCATGACGTCCAGGACCTCGCCCACCAGTTCCGGGTCCAACGCGCTGGTGGGCTCGTCGAAGAGCATCAGTTTGGGGTCCATCGCCAGGGCGCGGGCTATGGCCACCCGCTGCTGCTGCCCGCCGGAGAGATGCGCCGGATAGTGCTCGCTTTTGTCCCCCAGGCCCACGCGCTCCAGGAGTTCCAGTGCCCGCGCGGTGGCGGCGGCCTTGGAAAGGCCTTTCACCCGCATGGGCGCCAGAATGATGTTCTCCACTGCCGTCAGGTGCGGAAACAAGTTAAACCGCTGGAAGACCATGCCGATTCCCTGGCGCTGGTGGGCCGCTTCCTTGAGCTTGAGCTCGTACAGCTTGCCGCCCTTTTGGCGGTACCCGACGAGTTGCCCGTCAACGGACAGCCGGCCGGCGTCGACCCGTTCCAGGTGGTTGATGCACCGCAGGAAGGTCGACTTGCCGGAGCCGCTGGGCCCGACAATGCAGAGCACTTCGCCGGCGTCGACTTGGAGGCTGATCCCGCGCAGAACCTTGTTGGAGCCAAAGTTCTTGGAAACCCGGTTTGCAAGCACCATGGGCATGCCGGTCATCCTTTTCCTCCAAAACCTGTGCCGAGCGGAGCGCCCGGGTCCGCCGGCGGGGCCGGTGCTGACAGTGACGGGTCCGGCTGGGACTCCGCGCCCGTCTTGAGCCGTCCTGTTCCGCGGGAGAAGCGCTTTTCGATGAAGTGTTGGCCCACCATGAGGGCCGAAGTGAAGAGGAGGTACCAGAGCGAGGCAACAATCAGGAGCGGCACCGGTGTGAACGTCACCGCGGAGATTCCACGGGACACCCCATAGAGGTCAACGCTCAATGGGATCGCGGCCACCAGTGAGGTGGTCTTGAGCATCGAGATCACCTCATTGCCAGTCGGCGGGATGATGATTTTCATGGCCTGGGGAACCACCACGTACCGCATGGTCTGCCCCCAGGACATGGCAAGCGCCGTCGAGGCCTCCTCTTGGCCTTGGTCAACGGAGAGCAGGCCAGCCCGCACGATCTCGGACATGTAGGCGGCCTCGTTGAGCGCCAGCCCAATTACCGCCGTAATGAAGAGGTTGGTGAAGATCCCGTTCGGGATGGTGACCCACGGCGTCGTGAACGGGATCCCCAGGGTGAACACCGGGTAGATCAGGGCCACGATGCCCCAGAAGACCAACTGCACGTACACGGGGGTTCCGCGGAAGATCCAGATGTACAGCCAGGCCACGCTCTTCAGCACGGGATTGGCCGAGAGCCGCATGATGGCAAGCACCAAGCCCAGGACGATTGCACCGATCATTGAATAGATGGTCAGCGATAGGGTCACCCAGGCCGCCTGGCTGATTCGGCGGTCGAAAATGTACTTCCCGACGTCGGCCCAGCCGTAGTCCGGCCGCTGGGCCGCATCCAGGACGAAGACCGCCAGCATGAGCACAAGGACCACCGCCACCACGTTCCGCCAGGGGTGGCGCAGCGGAACCGCGACGATCGCCTCGGCTGCTTCGTCGCCGCTCCCCTGCCCGGCCGCGGCGGCCGGTTTGGTTGCGCCGGCCGGATCGACTGCGCTGCCCGGGGCGGCAGCCCTCCGCGACGCCCTGCCAGCTTCCGGCCCGGTCTTCCTGCCGGTCTCGGGTTCACTCATGGTTGATCAGCCTTTGGCTGCCACGTTGATTGTCGCCGTCTTGACCCCGCCGGATTCCACTCCCCACTTGGAGAGGATCTTGTTGTAGGTGCCGTCGTCAATGAGCGACTGGAGGGCCTTCTGGAGGACCGGGGCGAACGCGCTGTCTTTGGCCATCGGGATGCCGTAGGGGGCCACCTCGAAAGCGTCGCCCGCGGTCTGCAGCTTGTCCTTGGTCTTGGAGATCGCGTAAAGGGTGACGGGCGAATCGGCGCTCATGGCGTCGACCTGTCCGACCACGAGGGCGTTGGTTGCCTGATCCTGGGCGTCGTACTTGAACACGGTGATGGCTGGCTTGCCGGCATCGGTGCACGCCTTGGACTTCGCGGGGACTTCGTGCGTGTCCTGGTAGGTGGTCGCCTGCACGGCGACCTTCAGCCCGCACGCATTGTTGGGGTCCACGGTCTTGCCCTTCGGCGAAGCCCACTGGATGCCCGCCGAGAAGTAGTTGACGAAGTCGACCTGCTTTTCCCGTTCCAGCGTGTCGGAGAATGATGACATCCCCATGTCGTCCTTTCCGGCCTTGACGGCCGGAAGAATGTTGTCGAAGGTTCCGATGTCGAAGTTCACCTTCAGGCCCATGACCTGGCCCAGGGCGTTGGTCAGGTCCACGGACCAACCGGCCGGAGCACCGTTGTCGTCTTTGAACTCGTTCGGCGGGTAGTTGTTCGCCATGCCGACGTTGAGGACGCCGGCGCTCTTGATCTTCTCCGGGAGCGACGCGGCAATGGCATCGTTCTTTTTCACGGCGACGGCGTCCGCGGTCCCCGAGGCTGCGCCCGTGGCCGCGGGTGCGCTGCTGTTGTCGACACAGCCTGAAAGCGACATCGCCGTGACTACGGTCAGAACGGGTATTAAGTATCGAGTGCGCATTGTTTCCTTAGCTCTTTGGGGATTCGTCGGGCTCCCGCAACGCTGCGGGAGGGCACAAGGTGCCGGGTTATTCAGGAATAGTTAATGCGTGGTGCCTACCGCTGCTTGTTCAAGGATTTCTCCGGAATGACGAATGTCCCGAAGAATTTCTCCGCCGCGGGCCTTCAACTCGGAAATGCTGGACACGCCGACCAACGTCATCGTACGCTTCAGCTCGTCCGCGAAGATGCTAATAACGCGTTCAACGCCCGGCGAGCCCGCAGCGACCAATCCGTAGAGATAGGCCCTGCCAATCGAGCACGCGTCGGCCCCCAGCGCCAAGGCCTTCAGGATGTCGCTTCCCCGCCGGATCCCGGAGTCGACGTATATTTCGATCGAGTCACCTACCCGCTGCCTCGATTCCTGCAGGACATCCATGGGGCTGAGCATGTGGTCCAGTTGCCGGCCGCCGTGATTGCTCAGCTGGACGGCGTCCAGGCCGATTCGGGCGGCCTTGGCAACGTCGGCCGGGTTGACGCAGCCCTTGAGGACGATCCTCCCGGGCCAGGCCTGGCGCAACGCCTCAAGTTCCTTCCAACCGCTGGTGGCATCTGAGTGCCCAAGGATGTGCTGCCACATGGACGGTGTAATCATGGAGGAGTCTGGAGCGTGCGGGTCCAGGTTGGGGAAGCTGATGCCGTCGGCCCTCAGGAAGTTCACCCACCAGGACGGGCGCCGGGCGATGTCCGCGATCGTGGAGAGCGTCAGCGCGGGCGGGGCGGTGAAACCGTTGTGAAGATCCCGTTCCCTGGAGCCCAGGGCGCGGGTATCGACGCCGACGATCAGGGTGTCGAACCCCGCGGCCCGGCAGCGCGCCAGCTTGTCGGTCATCGCCTGCGCGTCGGACCCGAGCCCAAAGTTGAACCAGCGGTCCAGGGCCGGGTGGCGCTCCGCGATCGATTCCATGGCGACCGTGCTCAGGCTGGCCAGCCCGTAGGGGATGCCGGCCCGTTCGGCTGCAGCCGCGACGGCCAGCTCGCCCTCGGGATGGAACAGGCGGGTCGCGCCGGTCGGCGTCAAGGTAAGCGGCAGCGCGCTCTCCCTGCCAAGCAGCGTCGTTCCGGTGTCCGGGCCGGAGACTGGGCCCCAGCTGGGCATCAGTGCCCACGAGTCGAAGACTGCACGGTTCCGGCGCAGCGTCACTTCGTCTTCAGATCCGCCGTCCAAGTAATCGAAGATACCGGCGGGCAGGACCTTGCGTGCCGATTGCCGGTATTCCTCTACGTTGAAAGCGTTCGACAGTACCCGGCGCTGCCTGGACAGCACGGGAGCCTTCACCTGCATTAGCTGCCTGGCTTCGCTAAATTTCAATTAAGGCCTTTCATCGGCGTGCGTGCGTTATCGTTCAGCCTAGGAACAGAAGCCGTCCGCCACTATGGAGTTACCGACAAATTCAGGGGTCCGAGATTATTCGCAACTACCAAGCGGCCTTTCAGGTGCAAGCGTGAGGGGTGCCGCATCTGGTGCCGGCCACGCCCTGCCCTCCCTGGCCAATGTGGCCCGCTCGGCGGGATCGGAAATCGTCAGCGTCGTAGAGATGCCAGCCGATGAACAGCGAATCGTCGCGGGTTCCGTTCTCTACGACTCAACAGCGACGCCGGCGACGTTTCCGGGCGCCGTTGCCTTGGCGATTGGGCTGTCGCTGTCAGGCAAGCGCCTCAGCGCCAAGGTCCGGGAGCTCGCCGACGCCGGCTACGTGGCCATTGTCTACAAATGCAACGGGGCTTCGGACCTCGCCCTGCGGGAAGCTGCCCGGGAGACAGGGCTGGCCTTGTTCCGGGCCGCCGATTCGGTGCCGTGGAACCAGCTCGCAGAGATCATGGACGCCGCTGTCGTGCCGCACCGGCAGTCAGGCCGCACGTTGGTGGACATCCGTCCCGGGGACCTGTTCGACCTGGCCAACACTGTGGCAGCGCAGGCGGGCGGAGCCATTGCCATCGCCGATCCCGAGCAGACGATCCTGGCCTATTCGACCCTGCCGGAGCAGCCCATCGACGAGACGCGTCGCAGTTCCATACTGAGCCTGCACGTGCCGCACTCCCCGCAAACCGACGTGGACTATCGGCGGGTCCACGCATGCAGGGACGCAGTGGACGTGGCAAGCGAGGACCCGCGTTTGAAACGCACTGCAATCGCCATCCGGGCCGGGGAGGCTGTGCTCGGTTCCCTGTGGCTCTTGGAACGCGCGGACCAACAGTCCGAAGATGCGGGCCGGATTCTTCGGGAAGCGGCAAACGTCGCGGCTCTCCACATTCTGCACAAGCGAACGACGTACGTCTCAAACCTGACCCGGCAAATTGATCTGGTTCAGCCGCTCCTCTTTGAACCGGAACGGGCCGGGTTGGCGGCGATCAGGTTGGGGATTTCCGCGGCGTCGGTGCGTATCGCTGCGCTGAGTATCTGGCCGCCGGAAACCAACGCGCCGGACACGCTCCAGTCCCGTCTCCGGTTTTTCGACACCGTTCGCACAGCCTGCGCCGTCCGGCTGCCGTCCGCCGTCTGCGGGCTTTCGGACCACATTGTGTATGTCGTCCTGCCGCAAACCACGGAGTCGTCCCGGGAATTCCAACGCGGCGCAGTTCTGAAGATAGTCCAGAACGCGCGGCGGCTCCTGTCGCGTCCGGTTCTGGCGGCATTGGGTGGGGAGGCGCCGATCGATCGGCTCGGGGAATCGCGCATCAACGCGGAACTGGTCTTATCCGAGCTCCTGCAGAGCATTGCCGAAGGCAGGATAGAGGGAGACTCAGACGACGCCGTTGCCGACGTCGATTCCGTCGGCTCGCGTCTTTACTTGCGGCAGATGGCTACTGCATTGACGGCAACGGGCCAGCTGCCGGGTGCGCATGCCGTCCGGATCGCCGACTACGACGAGCGGAACAATAAGGCCCTGGGAGAAACCATCTACGCGTATTTGAACTGCGGCGGCAACGCTATTGATGCTGCCGCCCGCCTGGATGTGCACGTCAACACCGTCAGATACCGCTTGTCCCGGGTAGGGGCCCTCTTCGGGATAGACCTGAACGATCCCGAAACGCGCCTGCTCGTCTGGCTGCAGCTGTGGGCCAAACACAACTAGGAAGGCAGGCGCCTCAGGCCGACGTTTTCGCGACGGTCATGAGGATCGCGGAGTCCTCTTCGGCCTCGAGGCTGTGCAGCCCCGCGGGCACGATGAGGAGATCCCCGGCCTTCCCCTGCCACGATTCCTTGCCAGCCCGCAACCGGACACACCCGCGGAGCACGAACACGGTTGCCTCGCCGGGGTTCTGGTGCTCGCTCAGCTGAGTGCCCGCTTTGAACGCCATGACGGTCTGGCGGAGGACTTTCTCGTGCCCGCCAAACACTGTGTCCGCGGCCCTGCCGCTGCCGGCCGCCACGGCAGCCGCGAGTTGTTGCCGTGCCAGGGCGTCGATCGATATTTTTTGCATGACGCAACCGTACCCAGAATCCGTTGCCCTGCCGAGGGTCCTTGGACTCACGCCCCTAGAACGTCACCCGGAAGCCTGTGAACTCCCCGGAGGCTGCGGACATCGCTTCCGCGACCCTTTCCACCACCCCGGGGGCCTCCGGCGAGCGCAGCCACTCGCGGAACTCCAGCACCACCGCCTGGGGTCCCTCGGCCACGATGCCGACCGAGCCGTCGTCGTTGTTCCTGACCGTGCCGGTCAGCCCCATGGCCTCTGCCTTCCGCGCCGTCCAGTAACGGAATCCAACGCCCTGCACCACGCCATCCACGCGCGCTTTCAAGCGCACGATGTCTCCGGAACCCGCCTCTGGAAACTCAGCCATGCTCCCAATGTAGCGCCGGGCGAAGTCTCGTTAGCCAGACACAATGGGACTTTCGCCCCTTTCCCCGTCCTCTTCGATCCGTCAGGGTGGATAGAAACCTCCGGTTCCTCGCACACCCCGCTGAAGGCGCCGGGATGCCTGAAAGGACAAGACGATGGCAGGACAATTCGAAATCTTCACCGACGCGGAGGACAACGTCCGGTTCCGCCTGCTGGCCGCCGACGGGACCGTACTGGCCGTCTCCAAGGCGTACAGCGACAAACGCTCGGCCGCCGCGGGCATTATGGCGGTCCGCGAGTGCGCCGGCACCGGGCTGATCCGGGAAGCCCGTACCGCCCAGTACCCGAGGCTGCACGGGAGCAGGACCGGTCCGCCGTCGCCCGCGCACCGCCTGCACCGGCACTTCCCCGCGGTGTAGGCCGCAACCCGGACCCAGCCATGGGCGAACCGCGGGTGCACATCAGCGGCTTCCGTATGGACTTCGGTGACACCACCGTCATCCGTGACCTCTCGTTCGACGTCCACGCCGGCGAGACCTTTGGTTTCCTGGGCAGCAATGGCTCGGGAAAGACCACCACCATCCGGGCCCTGCTGGGCATCTATGAGCCCACGGGCGGGATCCTGCACATCAACGGCCGGGACTTCAAACCCGAACACGGCGACAGGCTCGGCTATCTCCCCGAGGAACGCGGGTTGTACAAGAAGGAAAAGGTCATCGACATCATGACCTACTTCGGCCGGCTCAAGGGGATGGACCGGCGTGCGGCCCGGCAGTGGTCCCTGGAGTACCTGGACCGGGTGGCGCTGGCCGACAAGTCCGGGTCCCTGCTGGACAAGCTCTCCAGCGGCCAGCAGCAAAAGGTCCAGCTCGGCGTCACCATCATGAACCGCCCGGAGCTGCTCATCCTGGACGAACCCACCAAGGGCTTCGACCCCGTCAACCGGCGCCTGCTCATGGACATCATCGCCGAACAGAAGCGGGCCGGCGCCACCGTGGTCATGGTGACCCACCAGATGGAGGAAGTGGAACGGCTCTGCGACCGCGTCATCCTGCTCAAAGACGGCACGGCCGAGGCCTACGGCACCATTGACGAGGTCCAGGACAAGTACGGCGGCCGCATCATCCGGATCAGGTTCAGCGGCGCCATCCCGCCGTCGCCGCACTACGAGGTGATGCTTGAGGACACCAACTACGCCGAGCTGAGCATCACGGACGCCACTGACGAGGCGGCCATCCTCAAAGGTCTGATCGACGACGGCGTAGCGGTCCGCAGCTTCACGACCACCAAGGTCTCCCTCGAGGACATCTTCATCCGCGTCTACGGCGACCAGAACAAACCCTTCACCCCGGTGGGCGGCCCGGTCGCCGGCGCGGTCGCCGGCTCGATCGCCGGCCCCGGAGGCCGCTAGCCATGGCCCAGCACAATCTCGGCACCGTGATCAGCTTCGAGTTCGTCCGCACCGTGACCAAACGGCGGTTCTGGATCGGCACCCTGGCCGTGCCCGTCGTCATAGCGGTCGTGTTTGGGCTGATCTTTCTCAGCAACACCACCACGGACACCGCGTCCGCGGCCCAGAAGCGCGCCCAGTTCTCCATCTCCTACACGGACGCCTCCGGACTCATCACGGCCCAGGACGCCGCAGCCTTCGGGGCGCGGCCTGCGGAGTCACCGGCCGCCGGCATCCGGGCCGTGAAGTCAGGGACGGTGGACGCCTTCTTCGATTTCCCCGCCAACCCGGACACCACGGCGGTCCGCGCCTACGGGGCGGACAAAGGGATCTTCGAGAACGGCAAGTACGGCGCCGTCGCCCAGGCCATGCTGACCAGCGCCGTCGAACAGAAGATCGATTCCCCCCAGCTGTCGACCCTGGCGACCGGGAAGGCACGGATCGAGACCGTCACCTACAACGGCGCCCAGGAATCCGGCGGGCTGAGCTCCGTCCTTCCGCCGCTGATCTTCCTGGTCATCTTCTACGGGCTGATCGTGCTCCTGGCCGGGCAGATGCTCAACTCCACCCTGGAGGAGAAGGAAAACCGTGTCACCGAAATGATCCTGACCACGCTCAAGCCCACCACCCTGATCGCGGGGAAGGTGATCGCGCTCTTCGCCATCGGGCTGGTGCAGATGATCGTGTTCCTCTCCCCGGTCCTCCTCGGCCGGCTGTTCTTCCCCCAGGAGCTGAACCTGGCCAGCTTCGACCTCCCGCCGCTGATCTTCGATCCGGCCCGGATGGTCATCGGCTTCCTTATCCTGGTGGGCGGGTTCGCGCTCTTCACCACCACGCTCGTGGCCATCGGAGCGGTGATGCCGACCGCCAAGGAAGCCGGCAACTTCATGGGGGTCATGATGGCTCTGATCTTCGTACCGTTCTACGCCGTGGCCCTGGTGGTCTCGGATCCGCATGCCGTGATTGTGCAGATTTTCACCTACTTCCCGTTCTCGGCCCCGGTCACGGCGCTTCTGCGGAACGGGTTCGGCTCCCTGAGCCTGCTCGAGGCCGCAATCGTGATCGTCATCCTGTACGTCGGCGCCGCCGTCATGCTTCGCCTGGCCGTGCGGCTGTTCCAGTACGGTTCGATTTCCTACACGTCCAAGGTCAACATCCGCACCGCGCTCCGGGCGGCCGGGCGGCACCCTTCGCCGCCCGAAAGTATGGCGTGACCGGCTCTTCACCTATGGCGTGACGGGTCCCACGTTGACACCTGCCCGATTTCAATTGCCCGCGGAAGCTTGCAAAGCTTAAGTAATGCAAGAGTTCCTCACCCCCGCAGTGCCCTTCCTGGCGATGGCGCTCGCCGTGGCCGCCGGGCTCGTCGCGTCCTGGCTGGTGCGCCGGATCGTGCTCCGGCTCAACCGCAAACAGACCGAGCTCCGCGAGACCTCCCGCGTCGCCCGCCTGCCGCTGCGCTTCACGTTGTGCCTGATCGGCGTGCGGATCGCCCTGGTGACCACCACCGCCGACGTCGACTGGCGCCGCAACGTGGACCACTGCCTGCTGATCGGGCTCATCGCCTCCGTCGCGTGGCTGGCCATCGCCCTGCTGCTCATCATCGAGGCCATGGTTCTCATGCGGTACCGGGTGGACGTGGCGGACAACCGTCGGGCCCGGCGGCTGCGCACCCAGGTGATCCTGGCGCGCCGGATCGGCGTCGCACTGATTGCAATTGTGGCGCTGGGCAGCATGATGCTGACCTTCCCCGCCATCCAGGCCCTCGGCGCCGGGTTGCTGGCCTCCGCCGGCGTGATCTCGATCGTCGCGGGCCTCGCCGCGCAGACCTCGCTCGTGAACGTCTTTGCCGGTGTCCAGCTCGCGTTCACGGACGCGATCCGCGTGGACGACGTCGTGGTGGTCCAGAAGGAATGGGGCCGGATCGAGGAAATCACCCTGATGTACGTGGTGGTCCACATCTGGGACGACCGCCGGCTGATCCTGCCCTCCACCTACTTCACCACCACCCCGTTCGAGAACTGGACCCGGCGCCAGTCCGAGGTCATGGGCACCGTCGAGTTCGACCTCGACTGGCGCGCCCCGCTCGAGGCGATGCGCGCCGAACTGAAAAAAGTCCTGGCCGACACCGAGCTCTGGGACAAGCGCGTGGGGATCCTGCAGATCACCGACGCGACAGCCGGGTATGTCCGGGTCCGCATCCTGGTCAGCGCCGCGGACAGCGCCTCGCTCTTTGACCTGCGCTGCCTGATCCGTGAGGAACTCGTCCTCTTCCTCCAGCAGGAACACCCGACGGCGCTCCCCCACGTTCGCGTCGAAACCATGGCTCCGGTCCGGTCCGGTTCCGGCCGGCCGGCGAAGGTTGCTGCCGCGGACGAGCACTCCCGGCACCCTTCCGACCCGCACGATTCCCAGCTGTTCACGGGCTCGATTGAGGCCATCCAGCGTTCCAAGGCCTTCTCCGGCCCGGGCGAGGACGTGTTCGAGGACAGGGACAAGTCGATCGCGGCGCAGAACTAACCGGCGGGCACTGCTGGCGGGGGCCGGCGCGGCCGCAGGCCGGCGAGGGACCCGGGGGCCACGGCGGGCAGGGCCCCGGCGTCGGGGGTCTTCCCTGCCTGCAGGAACTGGTCAATAATCAGACGTTGGTGGGACAGCGCCACAATTGACCCCAAGACCTTGCAGACCTCCCGAGGAGCCCCATGACGGTCGAACAACCCACAGCGGAATCAACCGAGGCTCCGGCCCGCGACTGGTTCCAGAGCGCCGTCGTGTATCAGGTGTATCCGCGGAGTTTCGCGGATTCTGACGGGGACGGGATCGGGGATCTGCGCGGGATCATCAGCAAGCTGGACTACCTGCACGGGCTCGGCGTCGACGTCCTGTGGCTCTCCCCGATCTACACGTCCCCGCAGGATGACAACGGCTACGACATCAGTGACTACCGGAACGTGGACCCGCTCTTCGGGACGCTGGCCGACCTTCAGGAACTCACCGGCGGGCTGCACGCCCGGGGCATGAAGCTCGTCATGGACCTCGTGGTCAACCACACCTCGGACGAGCACCCCTGGTTCGTGGAGTCCCGGTCCTCCAAGGACAGCCCGAAGCGGGACTGGTACTGGTGGCGGGCCCCGCGGGAAGGCATCGTCCCGGGCACGGCGGGGGCGGAGCCGAACAACTGGGGCTCGGCGTTCTCCGGTCCGGCCTGGGACTACGATGAGGCCAGCGGCGAGTACTACCTGCACCTGTTCTCCAAGAAGCAGCCGGACCTGAACTGGGAAAACCCGGACGTCCGTGCCGCGGTGTACGAGATGATGAACTGGTGGCTGGACCGTGGCGTGGACGGCTTCCGGATGGACGTCATCAACTTCATCTCCAAGGACACCGCCCTGCCCGACGGGCCCGTGGCCGACGGGAAACTCTATGGCGACGGCAGCCCGTACTACATCGGCGGGCCCCGGATCCATGAGTTCCTGCAGGAAATGCACCGGGAAGTCTTCGCGGACCGGACCGGGCCGCTGCTGACCGTGGGCGAAATGCCCGGCGTCAGCGTCGAGGAAGCGGTCCTGTTCACCGACCCGGCCCGGGCCGAGGTGGACATGGTGTTCCAGTTCGAACACGTCGCCCTGGACCAGGAAAACGGCAACAAATGGCGGCCCAAAAAGCTCCGGCTCACCGAGCTGAAGCAAACCCTGGGCCGCTGGCAGGACGGCCTCGCCGAGACGGGCTGGAACAGCCTCTACTGGGGCAACCACGACCAGGCCCGCGCTGTGTCCCGCTTCGGCGACGACAGCCCCCAATACCGGGAACTGTCCGCGAAAATGCTCGCCGGGATCCTGCACCTGCACCGCGGCACCCCGTACATCTACCAGGGCGAAGAACTCGGCATGACCAACATGAGCTTCGGGGCGATCAGCGACTACCGCGACATCGAAGTCCTCAACCACCACCGCGAGGCCACCACCCACCTGGGCCACACCGACGCCGACGTTCTCGCCGCCCTCGCCCCGCTCAACCGCGACAACGCCCGCACCCCGGTCCAGTGGGACGCGACCCGGCACGCCAGCTTCACCACCGGAGCGCCCTGGATCGCGGTCAACCCCAACGCGAACCACATCAACGCCGCCGCCCAGACCGGGGACCCCGGCTCGGTCTACAACTTCTACCGCCAGGTCATCGACCTCCGCCACACCGAAGCCGCCGTCTCCCACGGGGACTTCACCATGCTCATGCCCGAGGACGAACACGTCTACGCCTTCACCAGGACGATCCCCGGCACGGCACTGCTGGTCCTCGGCAACTTCTCCGGCACCGACCAGCAGGTGGCCCTCGGCGGAGACTGGGACACAGCCGAACCCGTCCTGGGCAACTACCCCGGCACCGCCGCCTCGGCAACCGGCGTGCTCCGGCCGTGGGAGCTGAGGGTTCTGCGCCGGCACAGCAGCGGTTAGGCCTGAAGACCCAACGAAGCGAGGGAGAGCGGCATGACCATTCCACCAGTACCGGGTCCTGATCCGTTTCCGCCGGATCCCGGGCCCACGACGCCGCCGCCGGAGCCGGGGGACCCGTTCCCGCCCGAACCCGGGCCCGTCCCGCCGCCCGGACCGTTCCCGCCGGAACCCGGGCCGGCTCCGGTGCCTGGCCCGGCGCCTGGACCTGGCCCCGCACCGGGACCGTTTCCAACGCCCAACCCTTTGCCGATTCCCGACCCCGGGCCAGTAACGCCGCGCCCTGACCCCACACGGTTCTAAACCACGAAACGCGGGGTCACTTACCGCCCGTCCTGTCCCCAGGAATGGGCTGTAGGTGACACCGCGTTGTTTTGGACTACCCCAGGGTGATGTCGTGCGTGCGGTGGTCGTAGTGGATGACCATGCGGCCGCCGCCGTGGTGGACCTCGTGGTTGGGGCCGTCGAACACGCCGAAGGCGCCGTAGTTCTCATCCCACGAGCGGTTGAGCGCGATCTTGAAGCTGTAGGAGCCGGCAGGAATCTCCGCCGCGAGCTTCCAGAGCTGGTCCACCAGGTCCAGCTCCATCTGGCACTCGTCGTACTGCGGCGCCCAGTTGGCGGGCGCACCGAGCAGGATGTCGAAATCACCGGCAACGGCAACGGCGGCCGGCTGCTCAATGGTTTCCGTGGCCGGGAGCGCGGCGGCGGGTGTGGCTGCAGCCGTCTCAGCGGCCGGGGCTTCGGCGGGGGCCTTGTCGGCAGCCTTGCGCCTGCGCACGGCCTTGGCGACAGGCGCCACGGCGTCCTCAATCAGCTTGGCGGCCTTGCCGACAGCCGACGCGGCCGGCTTTTCGGCCGACTTGGCGGCCGGCTTCTGGGCCGGGGCCTCGGGAAGCGGGGTGCCGGCAGGGACCGGGGTTCCGGCGTCGAGCGCTGCGGCGAACGCGGCAGGCTCGGCGAACGCGACGGTGGCGCGCTGGCCGTCATCCGTGATGGACCAGCCGGGACGGCCCTTGACGAGCCAGCCGGCCTTGACCAGCTTGGCGGTCGCCGTGGTCAGCGTCTTGTGTCCGCGGGGAATGCCTCCGCTGAGGAGTTCACGCTCCTGCTCGTTGAGCGGCACGCGTGCGATGGCCTCGCCCAGGACGGCGCCGGCATTCAGCTTCTCACTCGATTGCACCCCCTCTGTGAGGACATCCAGCACGGCCTTCAGCCGAAGGGTGGTGTTTTCCGCAGTGTTCGTCGCCATGGGTCTCCTTAGAAGCAATTGATCCACCTGCATTTTGCCAAGAATCTGTGGGTTTCCGCGACTGGAAACAGTTAACTCCGTGTGTCGTGACCCACTATGACAGTCCGAACGGGACGAAGCGAGGGTCCAATCCTGACTACTCGCGAGTAGCTTTTACGGCGTTTCCTCATCCCGGGGCCCGCCGAGGGCGTTGTGCCCCCGGGACGGACGTGCTTATAGTGGCGACCGGGCCAGCTCCGCCGCCTTTCTGCCGGATGTTCCTCCCTGTCACCAAGATTCAGGAGATACCCATGAAAACACGTACGCTCGGTTCGCTCACCGTCTCTGCCCTGGGCCTTGGCTGCATGGGCATGAGCGAGTTCTACGGTCATGGCGACGACGCCGAATCCACCGCCACCATCCAGGCTTTCCTCGACGCCGGCGGCACCCTGCTGGACACGGCCGACATGTACGGGCCGTTCACGAACGAACAGCTCGTGGGCAAGGCCATCGCCGGCCGGCGCGACGACGTCGTCCTCGCCACGAAATTCGGCAACGAACGCAAGCCCGACGGCTCCTGGGTCGGCATCAACGGCTCCCCCGAGTACGTGCGCGCGGCCTGCGACGCGAGCCTGCAGCGGCTCGGCGTGGACCACATCGATCTTTACTACCAGCACCGCGTGGACAAGACAGTCCCGATCGAAGACACCGTGGGAGCCATGGCCGAGCTCGTCCAGGCCGGCAAGGTGCGGCACCTGGGCCTCTCCGAAGCCAGCGCAGACACCGTGCGCCGGGCCCACGCCGTGCATCCGATCACTGCCCTGCAGACGGAATACTCGCTGTGGGAGCGGGAGCCGGAGACCAAGGTCTTCCCGGTCCTCGCAGAACTTGGTATCGGGTTCGTCCCGTACAGCCCGCTCGGCCGCGGCTTCCTGACCGGGCAGCTGCGCAGCGAGGACGATTTTGCCGCGGACGACTTCCGCCGCCACTCGCCGCGCTTCCAGGGCGAGAACTTCACGCGGAACCTGGAACTCGTGGACAGGGTCAGGGAGCTGGCTGACGAGAAGGGCTGCACCCCGGCGCAGCTTGCGCTCGCGTGGCTGATGGCCCAGGGCGAGCACATCGTGCCGATCCCGGGCACCAAGAAGCGCGACCGCCTGAGCGAGAACCTGGGCGCAGTCGACGTCGAGCTTTCCGCAGAGGACCTCAGCCGCCTGGACGAGCTGGCCCCGGCCGGCGCGGCCGCTGGCGACCGGTACCCGCACATGGGCTCGATCGACGTCTAAACCCGCCGTCTGAACCCGCCCTTCACCAACCAACGCGGGGTCACTTAGCGCCCATCCGAGGCCTCCGGATGGGCCGTAGGTGACCCCGCGTTGCTATAGGTAGTGCAGTCAGTGGCCGGACGCCGACAGCTCGGCCAGCAGCTCGGCCTTGCGTTCTTCGCTGGCAAAGGAGGACCGGATCGAGTTGGCGGCCATCCGCACGAAGTCGAACTCGGACAGGCCCAGCACTGACTTCAGCTGGGCGAAGTTGTCATCCACATAGCCGCCGAAATAGGCGGGATCGTCGGAGTTTACGCTCACGTTCAGCCCCGCGGCGAGCATGGCGGGCAGCGGGTGCCCGGCCAGGGTGTCCACGGCCCGCAGCCTGACATTGGACAGCGGGCACACGGTCAGCGGCACGAGCCCCTGCACCAGCCGTTCCACCAGTTCCGGGTCCTCCATGCAGCGGATGCCGTGGTCGATCCGTTCGGCGTCCAGGAGGTCCAGCGCGTCGGTGATGTACGACGGCGGGCCCTCCTCGCCGGCGTGCGCGATGCGCCGCAGCCCGGCGTCCTTGGCCCGGGCGAAGAGCCGCTCGAACTTGGCCGGCGGGTTGCCGACCTCGGCCGAGTCGAGGCCGATGCCCGCGATCGGCGCATCCATGGCCAGCAGCTGTTCGAGGACGTCCAGCGCAGATTCCTCGGTCAGGTCCCGCAGGAAGGCCGCGATCAGCAGCGTCGAGATGCCAAATTCCTGCTCGGAAACAGCCAGCACCGAGGCGACACCGTTGACGCAGGTCGCGAGGGACACCCCGCGGGAGAGGTGGGCCTGCGGGTCCAGCATGATCTCGGCGTGCCGAACCCCGGCGCGGGCGGCGCGCTCCAGGTACGCCCGGGTCATGTCGGCGAAGTCCTGCTCGGTCTGCAGCACGGCCATGTTCGCGTAGTACAGGTCCAGGAACGACTGCAGGTCCGTGAACTCGTACCGGGAGCGGAGCTCGTGGAGGTCGGCATAGGGCAGCTTGATTCCGTTGCGTTCCGCGAGCGCGAAGATTAGCTCGGGCTCGAGCGTGCCCTCGATGTGCAGGTGCAGTTCCGCGACCGGCAGCGTGATGCCGACCTGGTCAAGGACATCGGCCGGCTCCATCGCTGCGCCGCTATCGGGGTCGGTCGCGGCCGCTTCAGTGCCGGCAACTCCGCCGTCGTTATTTTCCATTCGGTAAGGATATGCCCGCACCGATAGAGTCGAAGTAATGCAAAATGAACAGCATGCTTCCAATCGAACCGCACTGACACTTCCGGGTGCCGTTTCCGACCACCCCACGGACGGGTTCGTCCGGGTCCGCGGCGCCCGGGAGAACAACCTGCGCAACGTGGATGTGGACGTGCCGCGCGACGCAATTGTCGCCTTCACCGGAGTCTCGGGCTCGGGCAAGTCCTCGCTCGCGTTCGGCACCATCTACGCCGAGGCCCAGCGCCGCTACTTCGAATCCGTGGCCCCGTACGCGCGCCGGCTCATCCAGCAGGGCCACAACCCCAAGGTGGAAATGATCACGGGCCTGCCGCCCGCCGTCGCGCTCCAGCAACGCCGCGGCACCCCGAGCTCCCGCTCCACGGTGGGAACGGTGACCACGCTCTCCAACTCCCTGCGCATGCTCTTTTCCCGCGCAGGGAGTTACCCGGACGGCGCCAGCCCGCTGGACTCGGATGCGTTCTCGCCCAACACCGCCGCCGGCGCCTGCCCGGAATGCCACGGGCTGGGCATCGCGCACACCGTGAGCGAAGCCTCCCTGGTCCCGGACACCTCGCTGAGCATCCGCGACGGCGCCATCGCCGCTTGGCCCGGCGCCTGGCAGGGCAAGAACCTCCGCGACATCCTCACCCACCTGGGCTACGACGTCGACACCCCTTGGCGGAAGCTGCCCAAGAAGCACCGCGACTGGATCCTCTTCACCGACGAACAGCCCGTGGTGGAGGTAACGCCGCAGCGGGACCGCGTCGCCAAGCCGTACAAGGGCCGGTTCTGGAGCGCCAAGAGCTACGTGCTGCACACCCTGGCCGATTCCAAGAGCACCACGATGCGAGACCGCGTGCTGCGCTTCATGGAAACCGGCCCGTGCCCGCGGTGCGGCGGAAGCGGCCTGACCCCGGCCGCCCTCGCAGTGACCTTCGCGGGCCACACCATCGCCGACCTCAACGCCGTTCCGATGACAGAACTGGCCGGCATCATCCGCCCCACCACCGAGCTCACGACCGCCGGGACCGCCTCCCGCAAACAGGCCTCGGGCGAGAACAATGAGGTCGCAGTCGCCATTACCCGTGACCTCCTGCAGCGGGTCACGGTGCTGCTGGACCTGGGCCTGGGCTACCTCGCCCTGGGCCGCTCCACGCCCACCCTCTCCCCCGGCGAAATGCAGCGCCTCCGGATCGCCACCCAGCTGCGCTCCGGGCTGTTCGGCGTGATCTATGTGCTCGACGAGCCCTCCGCCGGCCTGCACCCGGCCGACGCCGAACCCCTCCTGGCGGTCCTGGACCAGCTGAAATCCTCCGGCAACTCGGTGTTCGTCGTGGAGCACAACATGGACGTCGTGCGCCGCGCCGATTGGCTCGTCGACGTCGGCCCGCGCGCCGGCGAAGGCGGCGGCGAGGTGCTCTACAGCGGTCCTGTGGCCGGTCTCGCCGACGTCGAGGCCTCCGTCACGCGCCCGTTCCTGTTCCCGGACAGTTCGGCCGGCGGTGGCGCAGCGGGCACCGCAGGATCTGCCGGCACGGCTGGCTCTTCCGGCACCGCTGGCTCTTCAGGGAACGACGACGGCGGGAGCCGCGCCTTCCGGGCGGCGGACAGCGCGCTCCGGGAACCGGGCGGCTGGCTGGAGCTCCGCGACATCAGCCGGCACAACCTGCGCGAGCTCGATGCGAACTTCCCGCTCGGTGTCCTGACGGCGGTCACCGGGGTCTCCGGCTCCGGCAAGTCCACGCTGGTCAGCCAGGTCCTCGCAGACGTGGTCGGCGCCCGCCTGCACCCGGAAGCCGGAGCCATGGCAGAGAAAGCCCCACTGGACGAGCCGGACACGGACGCCGGCGAGCTTGACGAACCGCTGACAGTCGGCCCGGTTTCCGGGCTGGACCAGGTCGACCGGCTCGTGAAAGTGGACCAGAAGCCGATCGGCCGGACCCCGCGCTCCAACCTTGCGACCTACACGGGTCTCTTCGACGCGGTCCGTAAGGAGTTCGCCGCCACGGAGGAGGCACGGTCCCGGGGCTTCGGCGCCGGACGCTTCTCCTTCAACGTCGCAGGCGGCCGCTGCGAGACGTGCCAGGGCGAGGGATTCGTGGCCGTCGAGCTGCTGTTCCTGCCCGGCAGCTACGGCCCCTGCCCGGAATGCCACGGCTCGCGCTACAACCCCGAAACCCTCGAGGTCACCTACCGCGGCAGGACCGTCGCGGACGTCCTCGGCATGACGGTGAACGCCGCCGCCGAGTTCCTGACCGACGTGCCGGCCGCAGCCCGCAGCCTGGAAACCCTGCGCGAGGTCGGCCTGGGTTACCTCCGGTTGGGCCAGCCTGCCACCGAGCTCTCCGGCGGCGAGGCCCAAAGGATCAAGCTCGCCACCGAGCTGCAGCGGGCCCAGCGCGGTCACTCGCTCTACCTGCTGGACGAGCCAACGACCGGACTGCACCCGGCCGACGTCCAGCTCCTGATGGCGCAGCTGCACCGGCTTGTGGACGCTGGCAACACCGTCATTGTGGTCGAACACGAGATGGACGTCGTGGCCGCCGCGGACTGGGTCATCGACCTCGGCCCGGCGGGAGGCGACGCCGGCGGGAAGATCATCGCGGAGGGGACGCCCGCCGTCGTCGCGCGTTCCAAGAAGAGCCGGACGGCCCCGTACCTGGCGTCGGTGCTTTCGGGCTGAGCACGCGCGGACGTGACCGCCGCGTCGGGGGGTAAAGCTCAGGTGTGAGGGGTCAGGCGGCGCGCGGGAGTTCCCGGACAATCCGGACTTTCCACGCAGTGTCGTCGCTGGTGTCCAGCAGGGCCACGGTGCCCATGGCGAGGTGGAGAGCCACCCGCTTGGCGGCGAGCAGCTCGAGGTAGAGGCTTTCGTTCATCCGGGCCGGCGCATCGATGACGTACTTCACGGCGTCGCGGACTTTGCGGTAGTTGGCGCTGCGCTCGCGGTGCAGGTGCATCTCCAGCAGTTGGCGCTGGCGAAGCTTCGGTTCGTGCCGGTTCAGCCAGGACACCGCTGCGTGGACACCCACCACCAGCGCTACTGAGATCACGTAGACCTGCCATCCGGTGTTGAGCAGGAACAGCGGGAGGTTGGCGATCGCCACGACGGCGATGAACAGCCGGATCGCCAGCAGGCGGCGCATGGTCAATGCCACGGACGCCATCGCTGCGCGGAATCCATGCTGTTCCGTTCGGGCTGCCGCAGGATCGAGGGTGAACTCCTCAAGCACAACAATGCCGTTCGCGTCCGGATCGAGCAGTTTGCCGTATTTCGGCACAAACGGCATCACAGGGGCAAGATTCATGGCGTGTCCTCCGGGCGGCATTGGTGGGGTCCTGCTATATTACGCGCCGCATCGAGGAGCTGTCTGCTCCATTCCGAAATGTGAACATCCACACGCGCAGCCGGTTGCAATTGGAGCTTTGGCCGCGTGGCCTCAAACTGGAAAGATGCAGACCTTCCTTCCCTTCCCCGATTTCCAGCAGAGCGCCGCGGTCCTGGACCGCGTCCGCCTCGGCAAGCAGCGCGTTGAAACGCTGCAGATACTCCGTGCCCTGGTGATCCCGGAGTACGGCTGGCAGTCCCACCCGGCCATCCAGATGTGGATGGGCTATGTCCCCGCACTGACCCTTTACGGCCTGTCGATGGTGGACGAATGGACGGCCCGCGGCGGGGAGGACACCACGCGCGAGAAGATCATGGAATTCGCCCCCCAGGCGGCCCACCCTGACTACGCTGCCAAAATCCCCATGCCGCCATGGCTGGGCAATCCCGAATTCCACCTCAGCCACCGCTCCAGGCTGGTGGCCAAGGACCCGCGGTTCTACCTGCCGCTCTTCCCCGGCACGGAAGCGGACCTCGAATACGTCTGGCCCGAGCCCAAGCACCTGCTGCTGCCGGAAGATCCGATCGGGGACCGCATGTGGGTGCTCCGGCTGCCCCTCGGTGACAAGGATCCTCAGCAGCTGGACACCGTCAGCCTCCCACCCGCCGGCCGGGCGAAAGCCGCCTCCACCGAGGACGAGTACCAGTTCGTGTACGCCGACTCGGGTGCGCGGCGCCCGGCCAAGCAGCGCAAGTTGCCCCCGAAGCAGCTCGTGAAGAAGCCCACCCGGAAACGCCAGGCCCAGGAAGAAGCGTTCACCACACTGCCCGGAAACTCAGTTGTGGCCGTCCCGTTCGACGGCGGCGCGTCCTTCGCTTTGGGCAGGGTCCAGGGCCGTCCCATTACGGTGGACGGACACTTCGCCCGGAACTTCACGGTGGACCAGATCATGGAGCGCTCGGCCTTCGACTACCCGGCGCTGCTCCAGGATCCGCGGGTGTTCTTCCCGATCCCCGCACTGTAGACACGGCGCCGGCCGGCCCGTGGGCCGCGTCGGGCGCCGCTGGGCCCGCGCTCTGGACGGCGTGCTGCTCAGCAGGTGACGGACTGCGTCAGTGGCGTTCCGGTCCACGAGCCGACCTGCGCGCTCAGAGTGAAGGTGTACGTGCCGTGGCCGTTGCCAGTACTGCTGCTCACAGTCACGTTGACACCATAGGTGCCCCCGGCAGGAATCGGCGCCACGGACTGCAGCCCGCCAGGTCCGGTCAGCGTGGCTGTGTACCCCGTCGCGCGGGCCACGGTGTCGACGTTCGTGAAGCTGATGGTTGCGCCCTTTTTCATGCATTGGAGCGTGCCGTCGAGGGGAGCCGGGGCCGGGACCTTGTAGGTTCCAACGCTCATTGTCGCGGCGGTGTTGGCGGTAAACGTCGCATAGGCCAGCCCGGGAGCGCACAGCACCAGAAGCACGGCCGCCGGTACCGCCAACAGACGGCGCAGCCGCATCAGCCACACGGATGGGACCCGCGGGGCTGCTGGAGAGGGCTTGGCGACGTTCACTGAGAGGGCTTCCTGTGCGTGGTGGACCTTGTAGCTTCAACTCTGACAGCCAAGATTCAATTGGAGGCAGGGTTCAACTTCAACATTTGCTCAAGAAAATCCGTGTTAGCCTGAAAACTGTGTGACACATGGGGTGGGTGTGACGTAATTGGCTCTTCATCTAAGAAGCTGGGGTTATGTTCGATTCGGTGGGTCAGCTCCGCGCTGTGGTCGTCGACGACGACGACGATGTCCGACTCCTGGTTCGCCGCACACTCGAGATGCAGGGCTTCGCCGTAACAGAGGCCGCCTCCGGCTCCGCAGCGCTGCGGAACATCAAGGAACACCGGCCAGACCTCGTGACCCTGGACCTCAACCTTCCTGACCTGGACGGCGTAGAAGTGTGCCGCAGGTTGCGCAAGTTCTCCGACGCCTACGTCATCATGATCACGGCCCGGGCGGACGAGATCGACGAACTGATCGGCCTGGAAATCGGCGCCGACGACTTCATCAGCAAGCCCTTCAGCCCCCGTGCCGTCCAGGCCCGGGTGACTGCCGTCCTGCGCCGGCACCGCCCCACACCCCAACGCCCCACACCCCAACGCCGCATGTCAGACTTCGTGCCCGCTGCGGCCGGCGATTCACAGACGCACGGCGGTCCGCGACGCCGGGCGACCGACGTCGCGCCCGCATCGGCCGAAAAAGCCGCCTCCGCAACGCAAGCACCCCAGCGACGCCGGGCGACCGACGTCGCACCCGTAACGGCGGGAAACTCCGACGCCGGGCCCGCCGTCGAGAGGCGAGCCGAGCGCCGCCACAGCGATGCCACCAACATCGTCAGGCACGGCCCGCTGGTGGTCGAGGTCGACGGGCGGGTCGCGTCCCTCGACGGCGTCGAACTGGTGCTGACGCGCACCGAGTTCGACCTTCTGGAAGTACTAGCCGGTGCGCCGCGGCGTGTGTGGACCCGAAAAGCTCTCCTGACCAAGGTCTGGGGTAACGAATGGGCTATGGACGAGCACCTGGTGGAAGTGCATATCGGCAATTTGCGGCGGAAGCTCGGCGATAAGGGACGCGAGCCGCGGTTCATCCGCACGGTACGCGGCGTCGGATACCGGATGGCGCCCGTGGAAGCGGTGGCCTAACTGGCCGCGGACATCTCGGCGATCGCGGCACTCGACCGGGCCGTGACTTCCCGACTGCCCGTTCTCGCCGAGTACGGGCTGCCGCACTTGGAACCGCTCCCGGCCACCGCCGGCGCGCCCACCCCGGACACGAGGGGCCAGCTCCAGAAGTTGCTGGTCCTGGCGACCACAATTACGGGCGTCCCGTTCGGCATCATCAACATCGTCAGCGACGACGAGCTCCATTGCGTTGCAGCCATTGGAACCGATCCGGGGACCTGCGCCCTGGAGGATTCCATGTGCGGCAAGGTCTTCCTCACGGGCAAGACGACGGTGGTCCCGGATGCATCCCGGGACGCTCTGTTCCGGCACCATCCGCTTGTCACGGGCGAGCTTGCCGCCGTCCGCTTCTATGCTTCGGTTCCACTCACCACGGCCGAGGGCTTCGTGCTCGGCGCGCTGTGTGTCGCTTCGTTCGAGCCCGCGGAACTTGCTCCGGCCCAGCAGTCGGCGCTGGAAATCCTCGCCGCACAGGTAGTCGAAGTGCTCGAACTCCAGCACCATGCCCGCCTGCTCGCCCGGAGCCTGGCGGAAGCACGGCACAGCAACGAGCTCCTGGAATCCTTCGCCGGGCGCATCAGCCATGATCTGCGCAACCCGCTGACCAGCGTTATCGGCTTCGCCGAGCTCGGGGAACTGCAGAACCCCGAAGGCGCGGACGAGTTCCGCATCATCGGCAGGACGTCGCGCAGGATGCTAGCCATGGTGGACGACATGCTGTCTTTTTCCAGCATTGGCGGCGCACTCCGGCCCCGGAAGGTATCCCTCGCGGCGTTGGTCGGCGACGTCGAAGAGGACCTGGCTGCCGTCCTCGCTGAGACTGGCACGGAAATCGACGTCACGGACTTCAGTTTCCGGGGCGACGCCGATCAGCTGCGCATCCTCCTCCAAAACCTCATCCACAACGCCGTGGCCTACCGCCGCCCGGGGGTGGTACCGAGGATTCGGGTCACTGCCAAGGCCGTCCCCGATGGGGTCGCACTGCGGGTAACGGACAACGGCAAAGGCATTCCAGCGGAGGACCGGTCCCGCGTCACCGAGCCCCTGGCCCGTTTGCACCGCACTGACGACCCGCCGGGTTCAGGGCTGGGGTTGTCAACATGCGTCCGCATCGCGCAGGCCCACGGCGGCCGGCTGGACATCGACTCGAATCCCGACGGCGGCACCGTCGTCACCCTCCGGCTTCCTTCCTCGACGCTGGCGGCGCAGCCGGCGCCGGCGCCGCCGGCGAAGCTGCAGTCGACGAAACGCCGGTGAAGGCAGTCGGCGGCGGCGCCGTGACTCAGGCTGCTGCAGCGAGGTTGGCCGAAACCAGGAGCGCACTGACCTGCCGCGCGAAATCCGCGACGTCGGAGTCCAGCGTCCTCGCGGCAGCCCGCGCCGCGTTCAGGTCGCCGGTCCGGATGCTGTGCTCGACGGCCCGGCTCTGTCCTTCGAGCTGAATCGCTCCGGCCATTGCCGCCGATGTCGCCACGCTCAGGATTGCGACCAGCGCGCCCTCGCTCTTGCCGTCGCGGAGGCTGGTGTGGACGCCCGTCAGCCGGGCAGGCAAGCATTCGAGGAAGCGGCCGACGAATCCCATCGCGCAGGATCGCGAATCCAGCTCAGCAGCGAGCCTGTCGATCCGTCCCGTATCCAGGACAAGGCCATTGCCGTACCTCACGGCCGGTCACTTCCGCTTGCGGGTGTCGGTTCGCGTGCGGGTTCCTCGGTTTTAGACCCGGCAGGCTTCGCCCAGATCGACCGCAGCACTAAGACGACGAGCAGTGCGGGCGCGCCGTAGAGGAGTACGGACTGGACGAGCGGCTGGCGGAGCGCCCGGATGCCATCGCCAAGGAGGGGCACAACACCCGCCTCGGTGTAGACGTAGTCCTCCGAAAGTACGGCGGCCCATGGGTCGGGCCCGGGGTTGGCGTCGCCCTTGGTGGTCACGGAGGTCCCACCCGAGGTATCGCGGATGATGCTCGCCACGCGGTGGGTTTCGATCCGGTGATCGTCAATCGGAATGCTGTACGTGATGACGTCGCCGACCTTCAGCTCGGAGACCGGCGTCTTCACGCTGACCACAACGTCGCCCGGGTTGATTCCCGGCGACATGCTGCCGGTGAGCATCGTCGAAGTCTGGTAGTTCAGGAAACGCGGCCCCACGGCAAGGAAGAGGAACACCAGGGCGGCAAGCACGAGGGCGAGCGTCAAGACAGCCCGTCCGGCAGCGGAAACGATCTTCGACGCCGGACGTCGCGCCCGGGCCGGCGTCGTCTCGGCCCGGCGTCGCCCGTGGCCCTGGCCCTGGCCCTGGCCCTGGGGCGCAGGGTGCCGGACGCCGTCGCCGGCCCGGCGGCCACCGAAATCGGTTGAGATGCGGGGTTGTAGCTGATCCGTCGTGCTCACGGGTGGTCCCTCCTGCCTGTGCGGATGCTGCGAAAAACGCGAGGGACCCGGGCTGGCCGCATGCGGGCCGCCCCGGGTCCCTTCGTGGTCTGGCTACTTGTTGGTGGTGCCGCGGATAGCACCACTGAAGTTGAAGTTAATAGCGCTGTTCTGCCCCTGGAGCTTGTCGTCCGCAGTCGCGGGGACGGCGAGTGTGACGCGAAGGAAGTCTGTGCCGCTGGCTACTTTGGAGTTCAGGGTCGACAACGGGAAGGTACCAGCGACCGGAGTGCCAGCCAGGATGGTCGTGACCTGGGGGTTGCCGGCGCCCACGCATGTGTAGGTGTAGGACGGCGACGTGCCGGCCTGGGTCCAGGCAACAGGGCAACGGTCAATCTGCATCTGGAGACCGTTCGTCTTGTCCGTGTCCAGCAGAGAGGACGTCGTCGCGGCCGTCGTAAGGGTGATGCCAGTGAGGTCCTGATCGCCAGCGTTGACCAGCGTGACAGCACGCTGCATCGTGTCGCCGGGAATGGCTCCCGTTGCGGCCAGTACGAGGGTGCTGGTATCTGCGCCGGTCAACTTCACGGTGGCGGACTTGACGGCCGTGTCTGCCTTGGTGGTGGCCGTGAAGCCACCGTAAGTGCCCATGCCGGCTACACCGGCAGCTGCGGCGAGGAGCGCGGCTGATGCGAGGACTTTGCTGGACGTGGACTTGAGGTTGAGACCCATGAGAAATCCGTTTCGTGGGGCCGGGCCCCAGGGACCGGCGAAGTGGTTGCGATAGCCGGCCGTAGCGGCTGACTAATACAACGATGCACGGCTCCTTTCAAGGCAAGGCCACAGTCGAAAACAAGATCACTTCAAGTTTTCCTCAAGCCGTTCCTGGACGCTCCTTCAACACTGGCAGACTGGGGACATGACTGTACTCTTGGCCGGTTGCGGCGACTTGGGCACCGAAGCTGGTCTGCGCTTCATCGAAGCGGGCCACCGGGTGGTCGGCTGGCGGCGGTCCCCGGAGAAACTTCCGTCCGCCATCGAGGGCGTCAAGGCTGACCTGGGCTCCGGTAAGCTCCCGCCCATCCCGGCGGACACCACCGCCGTCGTCGTCGCCATAGCGGCCGAGTCACCCACGGAAGAGGCCTACCGGGCGGCGTATGTGGATGGGCTGGCGAACGTGCTGGATGCCCTCGAGGCCGCCCGGGAGCGCGACGGCGTTGTTCCCCGCCGGGTGCTCTTTGTCTCCTCGACTGCCGTGTACGGCGACGCGGGAGGGGGCTGGGTGGATGAAAACACGACGCCGGCGACTGGCGGGTTCTCGGGCCGCATAATCCGCGAGGCGGAGGAACTGTTGTACAGCAGGCTGTCCGGCTCCGGGATTACGCCCGTGGTGTTGCGGCTGGGTGGCATCTACGGGCCGGGACGGACGCGGCTAATCGACCAGGTACGTGGCGGAACCGCTGTGATCCCGGCTGAATCGCGCTTCACGAACCGCATCCACCGCGACGACGCCGCGGCGGCGATTGTGCATCTGTGCACCATGGATGCCGAACCCGGCCCTCTCTACCTCGGCGTGGACAATGACCCGGCCGAACTCGGCGACGTGCTGAGCTTCCTGGCCGCCGAGCTGGGACTTCCCCAGCCGCCGTCGGAACCCCCGCTGACCTCTGCTGCGGAGGGTAGCTCGAGCAGTGAGCCGTCCGCTCGCACGGCGGCCGGTGGGGAGCCGACGCGAGGCGAGCCGTCGCGAGGCGGCAACAAGCGCTGCTCCAACGCATTGCTCCGCGGCACGGGCTTCGAGTTTCAGTTCCCGAGCTTCCGGGAAGGGTACCGGGCCATCCTGGCCGGCGACGGCGTGCGGCACCCGTAAACTCTCCGTTGGCGCGCGTTGCCTTGGCGTCGCATCGCCCGGCACGAATTTTCGCCCAGCTTCTCTTGAGGGAGACCATGGATTTTCAGCACATCATTGAAACCGTCGGCGCGTTCATGGACTTCGCCGGCGTCGCCATCATGGTGATCGGCGCCCTCGTATCAATCCCGCTCGCGCTACGGGGATACCAGCCGGAGCGCCTTCCGCCAGGCTCCGCACCCCTGTCCACCTACCGCTCCTACCGCCAATTGCTGGGGCGTTCAATCCTCCTGGGACTTGAGCTGCTGGTGGCGGCCGACATCATCCGGACGGTCGCCGTCACCCCGACCTTCGAGAGCGTGGGCGTGCTGGCCATCATCGTTCTCATCCGTACGTTCCTGAGCTTCTCGCTCGAGCTGGAAATCACCGGCCGGTGGCCCTGGCAGAAGCAGCCGGCGGGAACCGTGCCGGCGACGACTGCGGGCTGAGGGCGGCGCGCCGGGAGTCTTCCGCCGGCGGGCTGTGGGCTTCGGCGTAGTCGGCCGCTTCACGGTCACCCTTTTCGCGGTCAGCCTTTTCGGCGTCAGCCCCGGGGGCTAGGCTCGGGCGCATGACTGCGACCAGCAAGGATCCTTGGCCGGAGCCGCCTGAGCTGCCGCGTCCAATCATCATGGGACAACGCTGGACTGACGCCGTCTTTCTACACTGGCGCATCCCATACGCCGATGCGGCCCGGTTCATGCCCGCGGGCGCGGTCCCGGATGTCTTTGACGAATCGGCCTGGGTGGGGCTGATCGGATTCCGCATGCAGGGAGCGGGGCTCGGCAGGGGGCCCGGTGTACCGTATTTCGGCGATTTCAATGAGATCAACGTGCGTCTCTACTCGCGGGAACCCGACGGCACGCGGGGTGTTGTCTTCCTCAGCCTCGACGCATCGCGCCTGGCGGTGGTCCTGGCCGCGCGCGCCGCGGGGATCCCCTATGTGTGGTCGCGGGCGGACTTCCGCGGGCCTGAGCCGGTGGGGCCGGCGTCCGCGGGGCCGGGGGCGGCGGGTCCGGGGGCTGCCGGTCCGTCGGCAGCTCAAGCCGTGGGGCCGGCGGCGGGCACCGCCCGCACGGATTGTGCCACCGGGTATTCCGTGCGCCGGTTCCGCCACGGCGCCCGGAGTGATTTCTCCGTCGCGCCAATCCCCGACGACGTCGCTGATGATCCGCTGTCCCTCCACCTCACGGCCCGTTTCGGTCTGCATTCGCGGTTCCGGGGCAAGACGCTCTACATTCCCAACACCCACAGCCCTTGGCTGCTCTTCCGCGCCGAGCTAACGGTGCTTGAGGATCAGCTGGTCGCGGCGGCGGGGATCGCCGTCGTCGGGCCTCCCGAGTCCGTGCTCTTCTCCCCCGGAGTTCACACCCAGTTCGGGTGGCCTCGCGTGCTGACGGAACCGTGAATCTCCCGCTAAGGGGCGCCAATAGTCGTCGTTAAATGTCGGTACCCACTGGGAGTATGGACTCATGGAAGCCGTCAGGGATTTCATTCCGTTTCAGGTCCCGGTCCCGGGCCCGGTGCAAAGTCCGGTGCAGGGCACCGCCCCCGCCGAACCGTCCGGTGTGGACAGCGTCATCGCGCTGCTCCAACGCGTGGGCTCGACGGCGGCGGAGGACGCGGCGTTGTTTGGTTTCCGTGCGGCGTCGGACTTTGCCGGCCGGATGGAGGAGATCTCGAGGCATGTGGAGTATCTCCAGCTCGTGGCGGCCGGCGCGGTGGACCGGACCCGGAAGCAGGCTGCGGCGGACGCCGCGAAGGCCGGCACGTCGTGGACCACAGGGTGGCGGGACGATTCTCCCGGGTCCGGGCCCGGATCCTCGGCACCGGGCGCCGCTGCACCGGGTGCTCCGGGTGCGGACGATCCTGTGGATGACGGGTACCGGAACACGGTGGAGTTCCTGCGGGCCCGGCTGTTGATCGGCGCGTCCGAGGGCCGGCGCAGGCTCGCCCTCGCCGAGAAGGTCCTGCCCCGGCAGGGATTCACCGGGGAGCCGCTGCCTGCCGTGCGCGTGGAACTCGGTGCCGCGGTCGCCGCCGGGGAAGTCGCGTCCCGGGCCGCGACGATCATCACGCTGGCCCTGGACCGCGTCCGGCACGCCTGCGACGCGGAGGCCGCGGCGCGGATGGAACACGCCCTGACCCGCACCGCGGCCGGGAACGACCCGGACTTCCTGGTCCGGGTCGCGCGGCGCTGGGCGGATGCGATCGACCAGGACGGTGCCGAGCCCTCCGAGGAGCTGTTGCGCCAGCTCCAGGGCGCGTTCATCCGACGCCAGCGCCACGGCCTGCACCACCTGGAGATCTTCGCGACCACCGACCAGTTCGAGCACCTCCTGACCGTGATGAACACCGCCACCAACCCACGCACCAGCAGTTCCGCGGCGCCGGCGGCGGTCACCGACTGCGGCGCGCACGCCGCTGCCGGCGGTGAGGGTCCCGTGGCCAACCCTGCCACGGTTGTCACGGACGGTGTTTCGAGTGCTTC